>CAYGHY010000409.1:0-2388 GCA_964349435.1 uncultured Oscillospiraceae bacterium | reverse complement strand
CGGATAGGCCCGTTTATTTCCATGTCCTTTTTCAAGGCAATGAGAATGTTTTGAACATTCTCAGGCAACTTCCTGACTTGTTTATTCAGACTTCGCCGTTCAGTAACCGTCCATTTCATGATTTCATCCTATACTAAAATAAGGTATAATTCAAGCAGTTGTTATTTCGGAAAGTTCACCACTTTTCCGGCTTTCTTCGTGCCGTTTGTAAATGCCTTTTGCAATGCCGCCGCACCTTCCCTTAGTCGGCTTTCGCTCATTTTCGCATAACGGGCGGTCATGGTTCCCGTTGCATGGCCAAGGCTTCTTTGCGTTAAATAAAGGTCGTGTGTGCTTTCATATAGGTGTGTCGCGTATGTATGCCGCAAGGTGTGAAATGTAACGTGCTGCTTCCTGTCGGTGACGCCTTTATTAAAACCAAGTTCGTCAACTGTCCGGCCAAATGTTTTTGACGATTGCACCATTGCCCCGGATTTCTTATTGGTTCGCTTCTGAAATATTAGCTGATTAGGTTTCCCTTTCTTTTGGCTTTCAATCATGGCTGTGGCCAGGTCTGTTAGGTATGCTGTTCTTGATCCTGTCTTTGCGTTCAGAATAGCCAAGGTGCCCTGTTCAAGATTGACACATGACCAAGTCAATGCCGCAATTTCGCCAAACCTTAAACCGCAATGCAATGAAAGCAAAGCCAAGTCATGCAGGGTTTGTGACTTTGCGGCTAGTGCGGCCAGTAACTTTTCAGTTTCGTCAATGCTTAGGTAACGCAATTTCATATTGTCCAGCTTTGGCCACTTAACAGCCTTCGTCGGTGATTCGCCGGTATAAATGCCAAGCTTCCGGGCCATGTTGAAACCCTGCCGGATTGTCTGCAATGTGTATTCGATTGTCCGGGCGCTTAGTTTTTTATCGGCCATTGTCTTTTTGATTTTTTCCAAGTGGAAGGCGCTGATGTTGCCGAAGGGCAGGGTGCCTATTGTGTCGGCAATATGCCGCTCATAAAGCATAGCTTCTATTTCATGGCTTTTAGCTTTCTTGTCTAACTTGCTTTGGGGTAGGTAAGTATCCTTCATAAATTGGCCGAAGGTGACGTTTGCCTTTTCCGCTTGCTTACGTTCCTGTTCGGCTATATCGCGCTTGACCTGTTCGATGGTGCGCTTTTCCTTCGGTGACTTTGGGCCGGTGCCTATCTTGACGTTCGCCTTATATTGCCGAAGAAGTTTTAAACAGTAATCTTCAAACCCAAGGCCTGGCTCTTCGTTGTGGATCGCTTCGGGTATCCCGTCAGACAGCCAGCCAATGCCAAATTCATGTAATGCCCCGTCAAGACGAAAGCGGATCGCGTAATATCTATCTTTCTTCTTGCCATGTTTGCGGGTGTCATGCTCAAAGTATCTAAGCCCTGTGTGGTTCGTTTTCTTCCATTGCCTTGCCATGATTAGCCCCCTAAAAAGTCTTCAGTGGGAACAAAGTGGGAATTAATTTTCAATTATCCTCCGGCTTCAACGGTTAATCAGTATGTCTATTTTGTTCCCACTATATTCCCACTTTTTCCCTTGAAATGTCATGTTTCATAAAGTTTCATCGTGAGAGTAACATAAGGCTAAGTATCTTTAATGTCAAGTGTAATTTTACGCTTCGTGAAAGTTCGTGAAAATAGTAAAATATGATTCGTAATCAGTAGGTCGCCAGTCCGACTCTGGCCATCGGCTCCAAGTAAAATCAAAAGGTTAGATAGCAATGGCTAACATTCTAACATTTTTCTTTTTGGTTAGCTACCCTATTGCTACCCTTTGGCATGATTTTTCGTGATCTCTGGTGATGATTATCGGTATACGGGATAAAGCCTTCGAAATTGACCGTTGCCGACATCTCCTTTTCCGCTAGGACGGCCAGTTTTTTGCGATTTGTTTCGTTGGGTTAGGTAATCCTCTCCGCTGACCAGCCTTCTCCCAAATCTGGATCATTTGGAAGGGGCTGGTCAGTTCACCAATAATTTCCTATTCAGAGTAAGGTGGTTCCCCTTGGATGGATTTTGCCAAGTCGAGGGCCTTCTTTACTTGGTCCCGGGTTCCCCTGAAAACAAGCCATACGGACCCTTCCGCACCGCTGATGCCGCCGGCGCTGGCCTGGAAGGCAGTTGCTCCCGTCAGTATTTTAATGGCTTCCAGTTCTGTCACAATTTCTCCAGTGAGGATCCACTGGGTGGGAATAATGTGACCGGGGAAAAACGCCGCCGACTTACCGGGGGGGGCAGGCAACGATTCCAGCGGCTCGCGCGTCATCAATGTCTGAGCCACTAAATCCCCCGCAACTAACTTCTCCAGGCCGACCGGAATGATGAGGTGAGCCTTGCGGGCCACGATGAAGGGCATTGTGATCCCTGTCGTTCCC
>CAYGHY010000408.1:0-2390 GCA_964349435.1 uncultured Oscillospiraceae bacterium | reverse complement strand
GGTGTAACATAATAGTGATAATATCGCGTTTTACTTTCCGCGACTTCAAGCCTCGGCACAACATGTACTTCCCCGACGCCTGCATCATGCAAATCTCAACAAGAGGTTAACAGATGAATATTGGATTTCTCCGGGATCTTACAGTAAATCTATTGGTTTTATTCGCTGCAAGTACTCTGTACATGTACATATTCACAGCATTCTACAAAAAGAAAATCGTCATGAGAATCCTGATTGGCTGTATTTCGGCAGCAGTCGGAGTTCTGTTGCTTTTTCTTTCAGTCGAACTGGTTCCGGGAATCATGTTTGATGCGCGGTCCATCCTTGTCGCTACAACAGGGCTGTTTTTGGAACTATTCCGGTTGTAATTTCTGTCACTGTCATCAGCCTTGTCAGACTGATCATTGATGGCACAGGTGGATGGACAGGTGTGTTTATAATGATCGTTACATCAGGGTTCAGTTTGTTTTGGAGAAAGTACCGGTTGAAAAAGATTGACGAGAGCAAGAAGCCTGTATGGCTAGAACTTTACCTGTTTGGCTTGTTGACACATCTGCTCATGATGGCATGTATGTTTACCCTTCCCATAAATACTGCCATGGATGTTCTGCGCAGAGCCACTTTGCCTGTGCTGGCATTGTATCCGGTTGGCGTTGTGCTTGTGGGTACGATGATCTGGACGCGTCTTAACCAGATCAAGGTGGAATCATCGCTTCAAGAAAGCGAAACACAGATGAGGGCCTTATATGAGCAGGCACCAGTCGGCATTGCTGTTAAAAACGAAAAGGGCATCCTGTTTGCCAACAAAATGTTCGAGATGATCACCGGCAAACCAAAGGATGGCCTAAGCGCTATCGATTGGGATGACCTGACACACCCGGATGATCCCGAAACAGACGAGCATGCACTCCGGGCATTCCAGGGAGGCCTGACTGATGCATATGAGTTGGATAAGCACATCAAGAAACCGGACGGATCTGACATATGGGTCAATGTCGTCATAGCCGCTTTGCAGCCCGATCACTCAGACATGCGCAGCCACCTTTATCTGCTTCAGGACATTACACAGAGGAAACGAAGGGAAGAAGAGATTCTTTACGCAAACGTTTATGATGCCATGACGGGGTTACACAACAGGGGTTATATAGATCATGAAATAACGCGCATTGAATCGGAGAATAGCTTTCCTGTATCTGTCATCATGTGTGACATAGACGGGCTGATGTTGATCAACGAAGCTTTCGGCCGTGAGGAAGGCGATATTCTGCTCAAGGAGGTCTCATCCATCCTGAAGGACTGCTGCCGGAAAAACGATATTATCGGAAGAATTGGAGGTGATGAATTCATCATCCTGCTTCCCGAAACCGATAATGACGAAGTATACGCAGTGTATCAATGCATCAAAAACACGTGTGAAAAACGCAATGCACACCCGCGCAATGTGATCCGCTTTACCAGCGTTTCGCTTGGCTTTGCAACAAAAACACGGGAAGATGAAACGCTTTCAGACGCGATTAAATCGGCTGCAGAGCATATGGACACGCAAAAACTTCTTGCGCAGAAAAGTCTGCACAACGCGATTCTCTCTTCCATTAAAGCAACGATGTTCGAAAAGAGCAACGAAACAGAAGAACATGTTGATAGAATGGCCGAACTCGCTGTGGCCCTGGGAAAGGAAATGGGACTCCGGGGGGAGGAATTGGACAGACTTGAGCTTGGCGCCTTGCTTCATGATATCGGTAAAATCCGTGTTGACCTGAGCATTCTGACAAAACCTGGAAAACTTGACGAAAAAGAATGGGTTGAGATCAAGAAACATCCTGAAACGGGGTTCCGCATCGCGCAGTCGGTGTCAGAATTGCGGAACATTTCCGATCTCATCCTTTGCCATCACGAAAGATGGGACGGGACCGGTTATCCCCGGCGACTGAAAGAGGAAGAAATTCCTCTTCAGGCTCGCATCATTTCTGTCGTTGACGCCTATGACGCGATGACTACTGACCGGGGATACCAAAGAGTGCTTTCCAAACAGGAAGCTATCGAGGAAATTACGCGCTGTGCGGGAAGTCAGTTTGATCCCTTAATCGCTTCCACATTTGTGGAGAAAATCCTGAAACAAGCTGTATGATCCGTACAAAAAGACAGAAATGAATGCGTGTTCATACATTTTACTCCACACCAGTTTTCTGAGGAAAGCCAATTTCAGCCAGGAAAGCAGAAGATGCTCCCAGTGCTCGGCAAGAGACTGTTTCAGGGATATGTCGGGCATTAGGTATAATGTCAGGAAAGCAAAATGGTTAAACAGAAGCTGACCTTGCTGTGAACACAAATCCTGCTTTGTTTGAAGGAGAGTCTTTAAATGGACACGAACGGGAAACTCAAAGCAATTA
>CAYGHY010000407.1:0-2408 GCA_964349435.1 uncultured Oscillospiraceae bacterium | reverse complement strand
TTCTGTATCCGTACAGGAAGTTGAGGTTGACCAGCTCACCCGCCCTGAACCAGCTTTGGATGCGCCACTTGCAGTTTTCGCTCACCATCCGGCTTTCCTCCTGCGCTACTGTGGCCAGAAGGGATAAAACCAGTTCTCCCTGGCCGCGGTCGGAATACAGGCCTTCTTTCTGGAAGAAGACTGTGACGCCCAGTGCTTTCAATTCACGCGTCGTTTTCAGCAGCGTCACCGTATTGCGGGCGAATCGGCTGACTGCCTTCGTAATGATCCTGTCGATCTTTCCGTCGCGGCAATCCTGAAGCAGCCTTTGAAACTCGGGGCGGTCATCCTTTGTTCCTGTTTTCGCCTCATCCGCGTAGATACCAGCGAATACCCAGCCGGGGTGCTTCTGGATATATTCGCTGAAATAGCTGACCTGCGCGGAAAGTGAATGAAGCATTGCATCCTTCCCGCTGGACACCCGTGCGTAGGCGGCGACACGGAGCGCCTTGGCTTCCGGCGCAATGCGCGGCATGACTCTGCGTACGACCGGCATGGTTTCACCTCCTTGCGCAGGTCGCATGTTAGCTCTGAAAGTGAATTGTATCAAGCGTTTTCAGGCGATAAGCCCATCAAAACAGACTGAAAACGCACGATCATTTTCTCGTTGAGGATGCTATAATCCGCACCGCTGATGATGCCTTTCCCCAGCATTTCATTGACCAGGGCCATCGACACCCGGTACTGTAGCTCCTTCTGCAGCTGTTCCTGTGTCACGGCTGTCCAGCCCCTTTCCCGAAGCGGTGGGCGATATAACACGGATGGCTGCAGTACTTGCTTTCGCTGTCATAGCTATCGTATTCCTTTTTACAGTGTGCGCAGATATGCACAGTTCCATGCTTGACCCGCTTGTCACGGTTTTTACTCCACCATTGGCTGCGGCATTGCGGGGAGCAAAACCTCTTCTGCCGTGTATTCTGCTGCAGTTCCATCTCTTTCCCACATTGATCACACACAGAAGAATTCCTGAGCTGAAGAGCCCCAATGTTGTTCCTGCTGCAGTAGGCCTTTATAGTGCCTTCAGATAGGCCGGCCTCTTTACAGATTGTCATGTAGCTCCATCCGGATTCCCGAAGTCTCTTAATGCTTTCTTTCTGCCCCTGTGTCATTTTCTGCCCTCCAATCTGAGGACCAGTGTCCTCAAAACCCACTGGAAGATTTCATGCCGTTTGGACGAAGTAAAAACGAAATAATACAAATACTGTTGCTGTTTCAAGAAGCGAGGTTGCATTGCTTGTCCCCGCCCCATAAATCGGGTGATCGTGCTCATTTGTGTCATGCTCCTGCTATCCTCCAGCCTGAGAACCACAGTCCTCATAACTCTCTTGAAATATCCTTGCCGTTTACACGAAGAATTGTGAAACAAACCCCAAAGGGGGTTGTCGGATTGTTAAGATGAACCTTGATTCAAATCGTTACTTCTTCTACAATGGCCTGGAAAAGCCTATTAGGAGAAGCGATAATGAAAGATAAGATTGTTGAGGAATTTATCATAAGCGCTAACTCGCAGAGTCATGTGTATCCCAAGGCACTGGCCAATTTCCTGTTTAGGGAGATCATCGAAGACGCCCATTGCAAATACAACATATCTCAAGAGGATATGAAGGCGATGTGCAAACAGGCGGTCAATCGGGCTGCAGTATTCCTGACAGTCATGTCGGAACCTGATATGTATAAAGCATTTTCGATATATTCGATCGTAGGCATCAATTGGGATGATCCTGAAATGACCAACGATCTGTCAATTCTCTTGGATCTTCTTGCCACATGGGGAAAAGAGCTCAATCAGAAGGATAAGTAACCCGTAGAATCTCAACCATCACCTGTCTCGTGCTGGTTGTTTGGATGTCTGGTCTCCACACACCCAAAGGCACAAGAAAAAGCCCTCGCTGGGTGCAAGGGCTGATTCTCTATGATCTCAAATTGAACCTATTCACCTAAGACGGTCAACTCCCTTACCGCGGCTTCTATTTCATCAACATCCACGCGATACCCTTTCTTGGCCAGCTGGCCTTTCACATACATGAGCTTATCCTTGCCGGACCCGGCGCCGTAAAGTTGCTCCGCCGCGTAAACGGTGACAGACACAGCGGCCCGGAGTAGTTCCTGCTGCTGTGCGGTTGTCCGCGCTTGGATCCAGGGAATCAGTTTGTAAGAAACCAATGCCGCCAGGAAGGCGATCACCGCCTGGAACAGCGGCGTCAAGTCAATGCCCGGCAGCACAGGAGCAGGATCTACTGCTTCAGCCAGAGCGCCAGGGAGTGTGACGAGTATCATGGCCACCATGGCCAGCAGGATCATCATCAGGTACTTCTTCACTTTATGTTCTCCTCTCAATTATGGGGGTACTCTGGCAGAGCCAGCAGTTC
>CAYGHY010000406.1:0-2428 GCA_964349435.1 uncultured Oscillospiraceae bacterium | reverse complement strand
GCCCTTCACAGGGTGAGCTTTTGTGAATTTGATATCGGGGTTTTCACGAACCTTTCCAGAGATCATATAGGGGAGAGGGAACATGCATCTATGGAGGAGTATCTATTGTCCAAGTGTATGTTATTTAAAATGTGCAAAAAAGGCCTAATAAACCTTGACAACGAATATGCCCCCAGGGTTCTGGAAGAGTCTGACTGTGACACATTCACCTTTAGCATAGACAATAGCGCAGATATCAGAGCGAGTAATATCGCTAAACTGCCCCATAATGTAGAATTTGATCTGACATCACCCTGGTATAACGGCAGGTTTAAGGCAAGCATACCGGGTAGATTCAGTGTTTACAATTCTCTCGCAGCTGCCGGTGCAAGCGGTTTGCTCGGAGTACCTCAGGAGGCTGTGAAGATGGGTCTTGCGAAGGTACAGGTGCCGGGAAGAGTTGAAACTGTGAATGCGGGGCAACCTTTCAGTGTAATTATCGATTATGCTCATACACCGGACAGCCTGGAAAATATACTATCCACTGTAAAAGATTATGCGACAGGAAGAGTGATATGCATCTTTGGCTGCGGGGGAGACAGGGATAGGTCAAAGAGACCGATGATGGGCTCAGTATCCGGACGTCTGGCGGATTATACCGTAATCACTTCAGATAACCCTCGGACTGAAAATCCTGAAACTATCATTAAGCAAATCGAAGAAGGAATAAAGGAAACCATGGGGAAATACTGTTGCATCATCGACCGCCGCGAGGCCATCAAGCATGCCATATTGGAAGCCCGGGAGGGAGATGTATTGGTGCTTGCAGGAAAAGGGCATGAAACCTATCAAATTTTCAAGGATAAGACAATTCACTTCGACGAGAGAGAAGTAGTGCTGGAATTGCTGGAAGCCGATATACATTAAGAATGAATCAATCAGTGTGTGGAAGACAAGTGCTAGCAGAAGGAGATAACGTATGTTTAGTTTGAATATGAATGAAATCATAATGGCCACAGAAGGGAAACTGCTTGGGGAAGGCAGATGTGATCTGGTTTCAGGAGTATCCACCGACTCGAGAAAAATACAATCCGGTGACCTTTTTATACCGCTGAAAGGGGATAAATTTGACGGGCACGATTACATATCAAATTCATTCGAACAAGGTGCCGCTGTGGCATTGACACAGAGAGAGGATTTGCATTATCCGGGGAAATCACTTATCCTTGTAAAGGATACAATGACGGCAATGCAGAAATTGGCAACCTATTACAGGAGCAGCTTCTCCATTCCTTTCGTAGGTATTACCGGCAGTGTTGGAAAAACCAGTACAAAAGAAATGATTGCATGTGCAATCGGTACAAAATATAAAGTTTTGAATAATGAAGGGAATTATAATAATGAAATTGGAGTTCCGCAAACGATTTTCAGACTTGACAAAAGCCATGAAGCCGCAGTAATAGAAATGGGCATGAGTGGATTTGGAGAAATGAGCATACTGACGTCTATTGTCAGGCCTGATGTGGCGATTATAACCAATATCGGCATTTCTCATATAGAGAAGCTGGGCTCCAGGCAAAACATCCTGAGAGCAAAGATGGAAATACTGGAAGGCCTGCAGCCGGGAGGTCTGGTGGTTTTGAACGGGGATGACGCGCTATTGAGCGGAGTGAAGGGATTGCTGACTAAGCGTACAGTCTCTTACGGGCTGGAGGAAGGCGTAAATTATCAGGCATATAATGTGCGTTCCTATGGGGAAAATGGAATTGATTTTGATGTGACAGTAGAAGGTAAAGACTATACAATACATGTGCCGGCGCCGGGCACACATAATGTATACAACGCCCTTGCCGCCGTGGCCGCAGGACACGAACTGGGGATCCCCACAGACGAGCTCGCCAAGGGAATATTGAAGTACAGCCCGAGTAAGATGAGGTTGAATATTATAAAAGAAAATAACTTAACGGTAATCAATGATACCTATAATTCCAGCCCCCAGTCTGTAAAGGCTGCTTTGGATGTTATGGAGGAGTTGGAAGCCGACAGGAGGATTGCAGTATTGGGCGATATGCTGGAACTGGGAGAATGGTCTGTCCAGTCACATCTGGAAACAGGCCGTCAGGCAGCGGATAAAAAGCTTGATTATATAGTGGCGGTCGGATCCAGCGCCTCATTTATTGCCGAAGGTGCTATTGCCGCAGGTTTTGCTTCCGAGCGGGTTGCTGCATTTCAAAGTAATGCCGAAGCAGTGGAATATTTACAAAAAATACTGCAAAGCGGGGATGCAATTCTGGTAAAAGGTTCGCGGGGTATGAAAATGGAGGAAATCGTACAGGCATTAATTAACGAGTATTAGAAATCGGCTTAGGATGGGATGTACAACCTTACAGTAATATAGCGGATAGTTTTTACTTAAAGATACGGGGGAATGGATTTGGAGATAAGCTTT
>CAYGHY010000405.1:0-2446 GCA_964349435.1 uncultured Oscillospiraceae bacterium | reverse complement strand
GTATATGGTGGGACTGTACCAATTTTATCTCGCAATGCATACATGTTGGCGGATTCCAAATGAATGATGATTGGTACTTCTACAATACCGGGAAATTCAACTTGTATGGCAACCATGTTAAGCATTCCGATAGTTGGACAATAGCAAAAGAGTTTGCTTCATGGTTAAGATCGTCAGGTTGGGTCGAAGAAGAGAGATTGTTCACGAATGCTAACATACAAGACATTAAAATGATTTCCCAGAGTGTGAGGTTGGGCGACTTAATTGCTTTTGCTAGTGAAGGAGCGATTTATCATTGGACAATAGTAACCAAGATTGACGTTGCTGCTGGAATCGTATACTGCACTTACCATACTACTGACACTGTTGATGGGATTTTGAAACCCGGTGTAAGCTACTACGTTTTTAATATTAGGGACAAAAACTGAGGCAGGTCAATAGGAGGCTAATATGAAAATTGCATTCATCATAGTTTTAGTGTTAATATGCTCACTACTCGTTATTCCGGTAATTCTGAATCCACAACTTGATGCATATCTAGTTTCGGTTGACAGACCGCATGACTTCTCGGAGTTGGAATCTGCACTTACTTGGAATCACAGTTTGCCTAATGAGATCAAGGGTTTCCAAGACAGAGTCTTAGAAGGCGCATTTATTGTGAAGTATATCTTTCGAGTAACCAACAATAGCAGAATGGATGTACACGGTTATGGAATTTTCTCGCCAAAAGTTAAGAAGCAAGCGAAATGGTCTGCCAGCACAACGAACATCGCTGGCTGGCCGCTTTACATTAGTTCGGGAGAGACTTCGATATTTGAGGTATGGTGTGAATTCGAAGATGAGGATGAGTACTTGGCCTGCAAGCTAAGTGATTTCGTTGTATACAGCGCCCATTCACATCCAAACCCCAGCATGGTCGAGAAACAAAAACACTCAAGAGCAGTCTACTCACTATTTGGGTTCGGGTTTGCAAAAGTCAAGAATATATAGGATTTATAGAACCCCGAATTTGAAGAAAGTAGTGATAATACGACGAGTGGAGGACAGTGAGCCTCTGGAGCGGGAATGACTCGATATATGAGGTAAGGCAGGAGTGGACGACTCCACCGCCGAACCCACCTACAGAAACGATAACCAGGTACGTAGCAGTCAACGGGCAGTACCTGGCCAAGCTAGTAGGCGGTCCCATTGCGATGCAACCTTTCTTCCACCATACGGACATAGTGGGGACTGTACGGGCAGTAACCGACATCAGCGGAGCTGTGATAGCTAGGTATGCATACGAGCCATTCGGTTCTTTGACAACAGCAAGCGGGGTCGTGGATGGTGAGCTGCACCGGTTTACAGGCAAGCCTTCCGACCTAGAAACCAGCCTCAGCTACTTCAACGCTAGGTACTATGATCCAGCTCTAGGAAGATTTATGAGTTCTGACCCTGCGAAAGAAGGGCTGAACTGGTTTGTATACTGCAATGGGAACCCACTAATGTTTATCGACCAGAATGGCAAGTTTACTATTGGTGTAGGCGCGTGTATTTTCGCAGCTGCTGGAATAAGGGGAGCAGTGACAGTTACTTTTGTTATAGATTCCAAAGGTAGCATTGGTTTGCTTTACTCAGGTGCCATAGGAGGAGGGAGCCCAGCGGGTGGGATATCAGCTGTACTCTCTCTAACGAATGCGAAGTCATCTTCGGATTTGGTTGGTATCGGCGCAGAAACAGGTGGAACAGCAATAGTTCTTGGTGTTGAATACGCCACCGGAGCAACAAAAGATGGTAATTGGAACGGAGTCACCTTTTCTGGAGGCAATTTTGGTAGTTGGATAGCGCTACTCAACTCTCTTACCAACCTTTTACCTGTATCTGTTGAGTATCATTTTGAGTTTAGCGCAACTGGGTATATCCCAGTTAGTGGGTGGTTAGCAGAAAAGGCAAGGGAATATGCGCTTCAGTACACTATAGACCAAATAAATGCACTATCGCAGAAAGAAAAGAGTTTATGGAACAACAACTAGGGATTAGCGTTGAAGATTTTGTTAAGGCTTTCAATAAATAACGGGGCAGGTGTGTTAGTGTGCTAATTAATAGGAGTGTTGTCAACTCTTATGAAAGTCTTTTTCCAGAGGCATTGTTGTTACTTGAGAATGGAGAACTAGAGAAAGCAGTTGGAAAACTCTATCTTCTAGCCTCTAATGGTCATATTGAAAGCATGAAAAAGCTTGGTCAGCTTCTTGTGCAAAACAAGGATTTATTAGCTTCTTACGGTGGGTATGATGAAGGTATTCATTGGTTAAGTGAAGCAGCATATTGTTACGACAATGAAGCTATAGATGCCGTCAAGCAACTCACCGGGAAGCGTGCCAGAGTTTACAACCATTTCATGGATGTAGATAGCTATCCCTTGATTTCAATGGTTATTGCATTCTTTGTAGTGCTTCACTATCTAAAA
>CAYGHY010000404.1:0-2452 GCA_964349435.1 uncultured Oscillospiraceae bacterium | reverse complement strand
GCTCTTCCAGCGGTAAAACGTCTGCTCCGCGATCCCGAGTTTCCGGCACAGCTCCGAGATCGGCGCGCCCAGTTCCGCTTGCTTCAACGCAAAGGCGATCTGCTCCTCTGTGTAATTACTCTTCTTCATTTCGTCTACCTTTCTCTTTTCTTCAGTTTATCATTTTCTCTCTTTTTAGGTGGACTACTTTTTGTGGGAGCAGGTCAGGAAGCTGAAAGAATAGTTGCTCCCTTAAACGACAAAATCAGCGGGGCCACATGTCTTGGGCACCTAAGCGCTGCTGATCAGCAAGTAGTTGAAATAGCTAAGGCGTTGGCTGCCGATTGTAAAGTGGTAATTTTTGATGAACCAACTTCAAGTTTGATGGATGACGAAGTAGAAGGTCTTTTCAAATTAATAGAAGAGATCAAGCTAAGAGGAATAAGCGTCATATATATCAGCCATCGCATGTCCGAAATCTTCAGAATATGTGATCAGGTATCCATTTTGAGAGACGGGGAGATGTTGGGGACATATGATGTAGATAAGATGAATGAAGAAACAATCATCAAGATGATGATCGGAAAAGACGTTAACACGTTTTATGCTGATAAGAATAAGGACTTCGCCGATGAGGTTTTTGAAGCACGTGATTTTTCAAATGATAAAGAATTCATCAACATTAGTTTTTCATTAAGGAAAGGCGAAATACTTGGATTAACCGGCATGATTGGGTCCGGTCGTACGGAATTGGCACGCGCAATCTGTGGCATAGATAAAGCAAAGAAAGGGAGCGTGTATATCAATGGACATGAGGTTAAAGTTAAGAATTATCAAGATGCAATAAAAAGTGGTTTCTGTTACATGACGGAAGACAGAAAAAACGACGGATTGTTTTTAGAGATGAGCGTTGTTGATAATTTGATCGTCGCTCATCGCAAAGAATTAACAAAGAGTGGATTTTTGCAGAGTACGGAAGCAGCAAAACTAGCAGATGCTTTCAAAGAAAAACTAAACATAAAGTTTTCAAACTCGAAGCAAGACGTTATCTATCTTAGTGGCGGGAATCAGCAGAAAATTATGATAGCCAAATGGTTGCTGCTTGAACCAATTGTAATGATTATGGATGAACCTACTCGAGGAGTAGATGTCGGAGCAAAAGCAGAAATATATAAAACACTCAGAACCTTATCAAAAGAAGGCGTTGGCGTCATCGTTATCTCTTCAGATTTGCCTGAGATCATCGGTTTATGTACGAGGGTAATCGTTATGAAAGAGGGCCGCAAAATAACTGAATTACAGGATGACGAAATAAACGAAGAACAGATCATCAAATTTGCTTCGATCAACCAAGAAACAAAATATGAAGAGGCGGTTTATATGGGGACTAGTAAGATAATTAGAAACTGCATAATGAAGATTAAAGACTTCAAAGAATTAAGTGTTCTACTTGTGCTGGTTTTAGTTAGCGTCATATTGACAATCACTACAGACAGCTTCGCAACTTCGGACAATTGGGGAGCTCTTGCGATAGGACTATCATGTGATGGGATTATCGCAATCGGGATGACTACTGCCATGATCGGCGGAGGATTTGATTTGTCGGTCGGTGGAATCTTCGGTCTATCTGCAGCAGTCGCGGCATTATTGGCGGTGGCGGGCCTAAACATCTGGCTTGCTGTAATGATTGCACTCGCAGTTTGCGTTACCGTAGGTCTCATAAACGGATTGCTGATTAGCAAAGTCGGGGTAAATCCATTCATAACAACTCTCGGTATGATGTCCATTACCAGAGGCCTGGTCTTGGTATTGACAGATGCTAGATCAGTAAGCATCGTGAAAATCCCTGATATTGCAGGGGTTCGTATACTGGGAACAGGCGACTTCTTGGCGATTCCGATCATTGTTATTGTATTCGTTTTGATGGGGATTATTGGAGATATTGTTGTTAAAAAGACAACGATCGCGCTGCAACTGTTTTATGTTGGGAGTAATGAAAAAGCAGCGAGACTATCAGGAATAAATGTGGATAAAGTGAAAACTACCATATATATGATTACAGCGTTGATGGCTGCGATCGCTGGAGTCCTTTCTCTGTCCAGATTTGGCGTGGCAACTGCGCTTGGCGGGCAAGGCGCTGAGATGAGAGTCGTTTCTGCTACCGTTATTGGCGGAGCTAGTCTTAAGGGAGGGAAAGGTTCGGTATTAGGTGCAATCTTAGGTATTGTTTTGTTAAATGTTGTGAATAATGGGTTGGTCTTGCTTAGTATCTCAGTGTATTGGCAAAGCGTAATCAGCGGACTGATTCTAATTATCGCGGTGTCAATTGATACGTTGAATTCTAATCGGAAAAACAGTAAATAGTTTTTTGCACAATATTTCTAGAATGTTGTGCGAAGAAAACAAAATACAGGAGGAAAGATCATGAGGAAAATTGCTAAAGTATTGGCTATATTATTGGTTATGTCTATGC
>CAYGHY010000403.1:0-2459 GCA_964349435.1 uncultured Oscillospiraceae bacterium | reverse complement strand
CAGCTTGAATCGTGAAGAAGTATCGACCAATATTTTCTAGCTGTTGAGAATTAAAAACTTCTTTGAGAAGTATACTTTCGCTCATCTTTTCGATCAAAAGCGCATGTTGATTAATTTCCCACTTCGAAGTCTTTTGATGTTGTCCTTTATTGATAATATCATCAGGAGAGATTCTCGAATCATAGTTCTTGCAAAAGTCATGGAATTGTGTAGCAGCTTCATATCCCACAAAAGCTGACGCAAGATACAGTACATCGGATGTAATATCGTCGACCAGCAGACCAGAATCTTTAAAGGCATCATTCAGGCGAAACCACGATCGTCGGGAAGGATAAACTTTGTTTGGCTCAAATTCTCCCTGAGTGTGTTCTAGGAACGAAGGAGAAGATTTAATGAAATCAAAAATCTGAGATTCTACTTTGTCCTTCGCGAAGTCAAGCCAATCGTTAACACTAGGTTTAACATCAAAAACAGTCCAACGAGAAAGTTCGGCAGGATCCATTTCACCTACTTGATATTGATTTTCTCCTTGTCCGCCATTTACACATGCCACAATGATGGTGTCCGGGTGAAGTGTATGCCCAGCAATCTTACGGCTGTCAGCAAGTTCGAAGATTGCTTGACGAACATCCACCGGTGCACGATCGAGTTCATCGAGAAAGAGAATGCATGGTTGAACGCATGCTTGATGAAACCACTTCATGGGAAGGAAACTTGTGGTTTCTCCGTCCAATTGTGGGAGACCCATGAGATCGCCAGCATCAGCCATTTGAGAGGCTCGACGTTCAATAACTGGATAAATGTAAGACTTATCCGACAATTTAAGAATGGATGCTACTTTTGGTGCTAGTTGATAAACAAGCTCGCTCTTTCCAATACCATGTTTTCCTCTAATGAGGATTGGTTTCCTTGCGCGGATAACATGTGGAAGCAAGCGATGAAGAGTTGCGAAATCAACTGTTACTGTCATATATGTATCTTCTCATATTCTTAATAAATAAACAACTGAACAAAGTACTGAACATGTCGATTTCTGTGAAAACCCCTACTAATGATACAATATGAGACACTGAACAAATAAATTTAATGTTCAGTATTGTTTTCTTCTCTCAGAAATGTTATTGTATAGGAACGATGAAATTGCGAGTATGCAAATATTGTAAGACGCCAGGACATAATATAGCTACATGTTGTCGACTAAAACAGGATGTTCTCGACGGACAAGCATATGCGATTAGGGTTAAAGAAGTTCATAAAGCTAAGCGGTTGGCGCAAGGCAAATTAGGTTATCGATTATGCTCTTATTGCAAAATAGCTGGACATAACGCGCGCAATTGTCAGACCAAGCGAAAAGATGATGTCTTCGGCGGTCTTAGACTAGAAATTTCAGCAAACCGAAAGTCATTTATTGAGCTATGCAAAAAAACAGGTTTTGGTGTAGGTTCTTTGCTTACTTTCAATGTGGATGGTTATTCCCGAAGCGCCAAGGCTGACGCTTATGGTCTCACTGTCATTGTAACCGGATTGAATGCAGATAAGTTGGGCACGGGCGGAATATACGCACATAATGCGTATGAAGTTGTAAGGATTAAGTCTCTTTCGAATGGAAAAAATGGCACATTGGGACTCCCGGCATCGATGATCTATGAACTCGATCCGCGCGCTCATGTAACATATGAATCAGAGAATATTATTGTGCTCAAAAATCCCACGCGGTGCCATCTTCCTCCAGAAATGTGGGATGATGCATGGCAAGAGGTTACAGGTGATCATGCAATTGGAGCAAAAAAGTACGTTTAAATGCTAATTTAGTGGTTAACCCCAATTGTTATTTTTTTAGTATTGTGAGATAATCTTAACATGAAGCTCGATATCGTCGACACGAAAGAAACTGAAGTCGAATTTGACCTTGATTTTAGCATTCATTCGCTGCTTCAAAATGAGCCATTCTTTGCTCGTGTGTCGCGTTATATAACGAAATATGCGACATACAGCATTCCTACATGTGGTATCCTTCTGAACAAAGATACCATGAACTTTGAACTTGCTTACAATCCGAAGTTCATGGCGTCCCTCTCAAAAGAGCATCAATTGGGTGTGCTCATGCATGAATTCTATCATCCCTCATTGGGACATTGCACGTCGAGAAAGGTTGAGGGAGTACCATTCAAGCTGCAGAATGTAGCAATGGATCTTGCTATTAACAGTTTGCCAAATATGCTCGGCAAGCTTCCTGCTATAGCTTGTGTACCTGGCGTTCCCGGATCATTCGAGCAATTGCCACAAGGTAAAGCTTTCGAATGGTATCTCAAGCAATTGCTTTCCGATCGGGAGAAAAACGAAGGACAGGATTCCTTTGATTCACATGATGGATGGATGGAAGAAACTGATGAAGATGAATCCATGGATAATGCCAAGCAGATTGCAAAACAGAAGTTTAAAGACATTATCATGAAAGC
>CAYGHY010000402.1:0-2474 GCA_964349435.1 uncultured Oscillospiraceae bacterium | reverse complement strand
ACCTGCAATAACAACGGTGGTCAGCCGGTCAGTATGCAAAATATCAAAGATGTCGCTGCACTGGCAAGAAATCACAATATTCCATTTGTCATGGATATTGCGCGTATCGCAGAGAATGCGTACTTTATCAAAACGCGCGAAGCCGGATACTATGATGTTGATATTGTCGATATCGTTAAGGAACAGCTATCTTATTGCGAAACAGCGGTCATGAGTGCCAAGAAAGACGGATTGGTAAATATCGGTGGACTGTTTCTGACCCGCAATCAAGATATCTTTGCCAAAGCGAATCAACTGGCCATCGTTCACGAAGGATTCATTACTTACGGCGGTTTAGCCGGAAGAGATATGGATGCCCTAGCCGTTGGTATTAAAGAGGCCTGTGATTTTGATTATCTTCAATATCGTGTCGGTCAAGTCGAATATTTAGGCAATCAACTCAAAGAAAAAGGTATTCCGATCATTGAACCACCGGGCGGACATGGCATCTATGTGGATGCAAGAAGATTCTTCCCGCATATTCCTCAATATGATTTCCCGGCACAGCGATTGGTGGTCGCTTTGTATCAGGAATCCGGCATCCGAGCCGTCGAACTAGGCGCTTGTGCTTTCGGTGGTAAAGATCCGATTACCGGTGAAGCTACTTGGCCACAATTGGAGACGATGCGCATTGCGATTTCACGACGCGTTTACACCAATGATCATTTGGATTGTATCGTTAATGCCTTGGATTACATTTATCAAAACCGTGATTCCTATAAAGGATTGAAGATGGTGTTTGAAGGTCCGATTGTGTCTTTGCGACACTTTACGGCTGGATTTGAGTTAATATAAAGGCCTGCGGGAAAGAGTTAGTTTAGTTAAATAGTACAGATAAATAAAAGGACACATTAGAGCTTGAAATCTAATGTGTTTTTTAATAGGCTAAACAAAAGGAGGAGAAAATGAGAGAGAGAAAAACAATAAAGCACACGGTGTATACAATTGAAGAGAAAGAAGAAATTTTAAGTTTATATCTTAGTGGTAAGAAATCTTCTGAGCAGCTAGCCTGTGAATATGATTTGGATAGTCCAAAAAGGATTCGTGTATGGCGTGATATGAAATTAAAATATGGAAGGATTGTCGATAGACGAGGAAGAAAGACTGAAGGCGGCCAGAAGCGAGGTCGACCAAAGTCCATCAAAATTGAAGAGATGAGTAAAGACGACCTTATCCAACATATTCGGATGATTGAAGACATAAAAAAAGCAATGGCCTACCTAAAGAAGCAAAATCCAAATACAAAGTGATTGAAAGATTAAAGGAAAGGTATCCAACAGCGAGATTATGCCGCGTTCTGCAGTGCTCCAGAAACGGATATTACAGTTGGATCAAATTAGGTAGGCCAGACTATAAAGCATTTAACTCCACCCTCAATCAAACAGTACTTGATCAGTACGTCAAGGATCAACGACAAGGGCTTCGACGTCTACGTATGAACATTAAAAAGGTATACGGCATGTGTTTAACCAACGGGACCGTATACCGATACATGAGATTGAACAATGTCCAATCCGTGATTCGAAAGAAGAAACACAAATATGGGAAGTTACGACACCACCATATTCCAAATCTTCTTCAAAGAGATTTTAGCACAACCTTACCAAATCAGAAATGGTCAATTGATATCAGTTACTTATTTCCTGTCGGAAAGAAGCTATACATCTGTGCAATCAAGGATCTATATGACAAGTCCATTATCGCCTATACGTTATCTTCAAAGAACGATAATAAGATTGTGTTTGATACGCTATTTAAAGCCTTCAAGAGTGTTCCGGAAGCCCAACGTAAACAACTCATCATTCATTCGGATCAAGGGTTTCAGTTTACATCAAAATTGTATAAAGATATTCTTATTCAAAACAACATCATGCACAGTGTTTCTTATAAAGGGAGCTGTGTTGACAACGTTCCTATAGAATCCTGGTTTAGTGCTTTAAAAACAGAATCCATTTATTTATGTAAGCAACTTAGTCTAGAAAAAATGATTCAGGTTGTGTCGGATTATGTTATATACTACAATGAAGAAAGACTTCAAGAACAACTAAAAGAGCTAACGCCGATTCAATATCGCTCATTAGCTCTTCAACGTCCTTTTATTTAACTGTCACTTTTAATTAAACTGTCTCATAACAGGGGTTTTTAATCATACAATCTTAAAAAGTGGAGCTCAGAAAACTTTGTGAAAGAAACGAAAAATTAAGTCGATTCTTCTTTAGGAGTGAGGCAATTATGAATTCAACATGGTTTTTCAATATTCTAATCGTTGTCGTCATATTAATCTTCTTTCTTTTCATCAAGTTCAATCAAGAACTGGGAAAGTGGGGGAGAGGTTTTTGGATTATTCTGTTGTTGGTGGATATTTATCTGTATAGTAGGACGATGTTTGCCCAAGGTTTTCCATCACATGGAGATTGGGATGATGTAATCTATGG
>CAYGHY010000401.1:0-2475 GCA_964349435.1 uncultured Oscillospiraceae bacterium | reverse complement strand
TTCATGGCACCTGCAGCAATAACTAGAACAATCACTCCATTAAGCAAACGCCTGTCGCCTGTAATCATCGCGTCTCTTATCGCGCCCACAGTACAGAATCTTGTGCGCTGTGCTAGAAAGCCCACTAGCAGACCAACAACTAGAGAAATAAGGATGGGTGCAGCCATACTGCCCGGCCCTTCCTTTGAAAAGAATATTGGCCCGGCAGGATTCCCGTTCGCGTCTTTACCGAATTGAGGAGCAGCAATTAGCAGCAATAACAAAACAACTGATAGGATAGGCATGAACAACCCTATAGGCGTAGCTGCCTCTCTGTTCCTACCCAACGTAAAACCAGCTTTGAGAAACTGGACTCCACCAAAAATGCCTGCGGCAAGTCCTGCGAGGCCAGCTAATGCATTCCAATCCCCTCCAGCTAGCCTAAGAAGTGCCCTCCAGGGACATCCTAAGAATACTAGGGCGCCAATCATGGCAATAACTCCGAGGACAAAACGAATTATTGGAGAAGAGCCTGTTCTGGGGCGAAATTCCTTGAAAGCCAATGCGGCTATCATAGATCCAAGAACCATTCCAATTAGCTCCGGGCGTATGTACTGAACTACAGCTGCCCTATGGAAACCAAGAGCTCCAGCTAAGTCCCTTGTGAAGCAGGCGACACATATTCCCATGTTTCCTGGATTGCCGTAGTAAACTAGCAATGGAGCCAGAATTCCAACTGCTAACCCTGTGATGGTTGGCCCCTTAGAAGAAGTGAGTAGCCCTTTACTTTTCATCGTTTCCTCCGTTCCGCCGCAACCGTCATGCCTTTGCAGCGGAAGGAGTACTTCCAAAATCAAGGCATGTAGATGCTTGGCATTAACCTATATGCTTTTTTACACAAGACTTGTGTATTCAGTACGCATCAGGTGCGCATCTTTTGCATGCCTCCTTCAATGAAATTTGTTTATACTTACTTCTGTTTTGAACTCAATTGTCCTTCTTACAGATGATATTTTCAACTCAATTACAGCTTCTTATTCCGCTATTTAGCTCTTCTATTCCCTCACATAATGAAATACTGAGAACCAAATGACATCAGAAGTAATCAGTATACGCCCTATTAACGCAATAAAAAGAGAGGAACTGGACATCGTATTTTTTGCATTTAACGATTCGAAAGATAGAACCGCCATCTTACTGACGGTTTAGAACCCTATTGTTGCCGAAGGCGGGATTTAAAAGGTTTCATTCTGATACATTCAAGCTTTTCATGGCCATGATAATATGTCCAGCTTACAAGCCAAATTACATTCCATCTGTAAAACTAGTCCATCGCTTGACACGAGATATCGGTATGTTTGACATTCAGTTTGACACAACACAATATCCTTGTTGACTATCGAGTGAAATATACCTATGGTACAGAAACCAGTTCTAATTTTGCCGAGAGATACTCTTGCGCTTACATTGATTATCTTTGAATAAAAATATCATAAGAGGATATGATAAAACAAACATGTATAAGTCACCAAAGTGTGAATTTCCATATAAAGGTTGTAAATATATATGAATAGTATTTGACTATAACGGACAGAATATGTAATATTTATTCAAAGGTACAGAGGCGATGAATATCATCTAGGACTCGTGAAATTGTCGTCCAATTCCGTATCTTCTTTGTTTATAAAAACAAGGTTATAGTTTCCCAGAGCCTCTTTTTAAGATGAAGGGAGCATTACATTATGAGAAGTTCAAAGCGCATTATCTTAGCGATACTTTTAGTTTTTATGTTGGCTAGTTTGTTATCGACGGGAGTGTTCGCGTCAAGTTTCAGCGATGTTCTTCTGAGTGAAACATCAGGAGCTGTATCGTTCTTCAAGGCCGCATCGGACAAGTGGACGCTGACGATTGATAAGGCGCTGCTTGTGGGTAATACAATCCGGCTAGGCTTTACATACTATACACTCGGCACGAACTTTGAGGGCAAGACCCCCGCTGAACAGACAAAAAGCCTCAGTGCCGTCTTGAAAGGGACGCCGCTCAACGTGGACGACGACGCACTGAAGAACTATAATATCAATTACACTGACGGAGAAAACAAAATCACATTTACTACCAAGCAGGGTTTCAATCAGGAATATCCTCTGACCTTTATTTTCACATCATTCAGGCCAGCCAACTGGTGGGTTGATGCACCCACGAGCAATAGACCGTACCGCAGGCCTGACAGAATAAGGCCCTTTGACAGCTGGAGCGACTATACAAACGCTGGGTTGTTAAAAATGATTGAAACATCCGAGCCTTGGTTCAATGTTTACAAGGTATCCGGCAACACGTATGTGTTCGCTGAACCCGGTCACGATCAGGAGGTTATATCCTTCCTCGTCATTGGAACAAAGACGGCGTTGCTGATTGATACGGGTATGGGTATAGGAAATCTTAGAAAAGCCGTTGAAGATGTTCTCAAATTGCCGGAAAACAGCCACATCAAAATCG
>CAYGHY010000400.1:0-2486 GCA_964349435.1 uncultured Oscillospiraceae bacterium | reverse complement strand
GCCAACCGATCATGGAGAAGCGAGTTGTGAGTCAGGACAAAGAATTGCCCAAACTTAACGTCGTTTTGCAGTATTCTAGAAAGAATAGACTCGGCCTTTTCGATGACTGCCGCAATGCTGTGGAAATAAACATAATCGGCGCTGTCGACAGGATCATCGAAGACCAGTATGTAGTTCTTAAGCCGTTTGACGTTATCAATCTCCGAAACAATCTCCGCGAAGAAATAGCAAAGCGATAATATTTTCCGCTGGGCAGAACTTAGTCTTTTACCTTCGCTCGAAATGTCGTATTCCTTATCAATCCTAAGATTAAGCCGCCTATTTTCGTCGATGAAGTATTCGCCCAAACCAATAAAACTAAGAAGGTCATTGAAGACACGTTCTACGATGTCCTGCGGTGGGCTTTCCGTCTCCAGTTCCTCGATCCTTTTTTTGTGGTCACCGATTAAACGCTGAATTTGCTGAATTGTTTCTCGCAACGGCTTGTTGTCGATCCACATTTGCTTAGCGAAATGCTCAGCTAAATCTCTATTCAAGGATTTCCGTCGTGCACTAATTGATTTAATTTCTTCTTCAATCCTGGATATTATCTGATTATTGTTCTTGAATACATCCAAGTGGGTTTGTTGAAGGGATAGCAACTCGCTGCCTATTGAAACCGAGTGTTCCATGTTGTTGTATTTCTCAGTGAGCAACCCAACCACTGTATTGTGTCTAGCTCGATCGTATTCTAAAGGCATCCATCTCGAAAGATCAACATCATATTTCCGGGCTTCTGGTCCGGCAACCCTAAGAGCGCTCTCCACAATGGGGATTTGGCTTTCAACCTGATTCTTGTATTGTTCTACTTTACTGATAAGGACCGTGATATCCGCACGTTTCTCATTGTATGTCGACTCTAGATACGCGCGATATGCATCAATTATGTTGTCTGCGTTCGGCCAATCACGGCGACAAAAAGGACATATGGCCTTCTCTGCGGATTCGAACATTTTTAAGCCTTTAGAGAAGAACTCGGTGTAGCTCTTCAGTAGTTCTGCGGTCTGTGGATCGACTTTCGGAGGGTAAACGGATTCGGCACACTTCTGATCGATAGTTTCGGGATCAAATCTAAGCCTGATCTGTTGCTCGTCCAGCTTTGAGATGGGACTATCTGGTTTGCCAAACCCTAGCCTCTTTCTCTTGGTCAATAATCTGTTATCGTGCGTCAATTCGCAGGAACCTGCCAACAAGACCGCCAGAGAGATAGTGGCGTCGATGTTCGCGTTACTATCCGTGGTGTCTTTATAGTTACGTCTCGCTGCTCCGATGGTCTGTTCGGCCTCGCCCATTTTGATTTCCAGCTGCTCAGTTAGCGAATTCCTTAAGCTCCGAGCCTTCTCAAGTTCGATGTTGGATTGTCCAATTAGTACCCCGCTGTTCTGAAGATCCATTTGAAACGTCTCACCGATAGTTTGATGTGTGTATTGGTCGTTAAAGACTTTGATTGGAGTCCAAAAGCCGTCTGAGGATTCAATAGTGTCGTTGGCCTTGTTATAGCGGAGAGAAGCATTCTTAGAGTTGAATGCGAGGTTAATATCAATTATGCCGGTGTTGGATTCTTTGGAGACCCGTTGCCGCAAAAAAGACTTGAGCTCGTTCTGTGAATTAGAACCGGGTACTTGCATGAATTTGTCTAGGAGCTGTAGAAGCTCGACGAGGGTTGACTTACCGGCGCCGTTTGTACCGAAAATCAGGTTATTCTTTGCAAACTCAACGGCGTTTTCGAAGTCTGCAAACGACGACAAGTTGGTGATTCTGATTTTCTTCAGCCGCAAAGTTCACACCCCTTTACAGAGCACGCTCCTCAGCACCTTGACCGCAAATTATATCGATTGCCGTTTCACTCGTGGACTCTCTTTCGGTTGCAGCCATTTTCATTCAATCTAATTCTATTTAGGCAACAACACGCAATAAGACGCATCATTCGCCAGGGACACCTTCTATCCCTGCCAAGCTTTACCTCAATTGGTTATTTATCGAAGGATATTCCGAAGTTCTGTCGAAAAACCGAAGTAAATAGAAACAGGGGGTTCTGTAGTGGAGAGGTTCTACGAAGTCCAAAATCCCGAACTGCTGGCTCAGACATGTAGAGAGTTATGGGGTCTTCCTCCTGACGCAGTAATCGGCCCCGTGAACACCAATTTCCCCAAAGGCAGAACCGATATCAAACTGGTAGTAGTCTGTGAGTCCCCTTCCATCACCGAGATCATCGAAGGCTATCCCACCATCGGAGACACAGGCAAGAAACTCTACAACCGCTGGCGCGAAGCTCACGGTCTACCAGCGCTAAGGAACTTCAGCATCAAGGACCACTACCCTGAGTTCGCCGCCAACGGTATCTATATCACTAACCTAGTCCGCTGCCGAGCCGACTACGGCGCAACCAGCCTCCAGGAAAAGAACAAGCGCGTGAAGGAGGCATGGCCCCTAAACGCGCCTTATCT
>CAYGHY010000399.1:0-2497 GCA_964349435.1 uncultured Oscillospiraceae bacterium | reverse complement strand
AATAGAGGGGTGCCTTGAAGCCGGGATTCCGATAGACGCAATAGGTATTCAGTCACATATGCACCAGGGGTACTGGGGAGTTGAGAAAACTCAGGAGATACTTCAGCGTTATTCTCGTTTCAATTTGCCAATACATTTCACGGAAAATACTCTTGTGTCAGGTAAGATTATGCCTAGGGAGATTACCGATTTAAATGATTATGTTGTCGATGAGTGGCCATCTACGCCTGACGGCTTGGAACGGCAGGCAAGTGAAGTTGAATCGCATTACAGGACGCTATTTGCAGATGTTAATGTCGAGTCTATTACATGGTGGGGCTTTATTGACGGAGGCTGGCTGAAGGCGCCTTCCGGACTGATAACGAGAGACAGCAGTATAAAGCCTGCTTTTGATGCTTTGTACAAGCTCATAAAGGACGAGTGGTGGACAAAACCGACGCGAATGGTTACAGATGATACGGGAACGGTAATGGTTTCCGGTTTCCTTGGAGAATATGAGGCAGTGTACAAGGGTAATGTTATCCCCTTTAGTGTGACGGAGGGACGGGGTTGTTGATGCCCCGTTCTCTTTCATTATGTGGCGGCAGACTATATAATTCTTCTTAAAAAGTTTGTTTTTTTTGCAAACTTTTTAAGAAGAATTTACCTTGAAAGCCCACTGCGTCGAACACGTAGGCTTGCTGCTTAGCAGCGGTATGTCATTGCACTTAAAGTTATAAAAATGTTACACTGGTGGACGTGGTTGTCTGTCACTTTTTTCTGTTCGTATAATGTGTATGCAATAGATGATGGGATTTTTTGCCGAGCGGTTCTTTCAGGAATTCATCATATATTGCTTTGATTGCGGGATTCTCATGGGATTTCCTTATAGGTAGATCCATGTCGGCTTGATAGGATGCGGCAACCCGCTTCACCCGCAATTCATTGGTCGTATGGTAAGGCTGACCGCCACCGCCGATACAACCTCCAGGGCAGCACATGACTTCCACAAAATGATAATCCGCTTGTCCTGTTTTCATCATCTCCATGAATTTTTTTGTATTGGAAAGCGAATGAACGACTGCTACTTTCAATTTTGTTCCATTCAAGTCCACTTCCGCTTCTTTTATTCCTCCGAGCCCCCTTACCGCATGGAAATCTATTTTATCAAGTGTTTTCTCGGTAACAACTTCATATACCGTCCTGAGGGCGGCTTCCATAACACCGCCGCTTGCACCGAAAATGACCGCCGCTCCGGTGGCTATACCAAAAGGCTCGTCAAAATTCTCTTCCTGCAGCTTTGCAAAATCAATTCCCGCCTGTTTCAGCATCCTAGTAAGCTCCCTTGTTGTCAATACGGCATCTACATCGGGATGTATGCCGTCAATTCTCATTTCCGCTCTCCCGGCTTCATACTTTTTGGCAGTGCAGGGCATGATGGATACAACATACAGGTTCGACGAATCGATGCCTGCCTTATCGGCATAGTAGCTTTTGGCAAGTGCACCAAACATTTGCTGAGGAGATTTGCATGAGGAAACATGTTCTAAAAGCTCAGGATAATATTGCTCGATAAAATTTATCCATCCCGGACTGCATGATGTAAGCATTGGAAGGACACCGCCGGTTTTGAGCCTTTGCAGCAATTCATGTCCTTCCTCAATGATTGTCAGATCCGCTGTGAAATTGGTATCATAAATCCGGTCAAAGCCAAGTCTTTTCAATGCCGCAACAAGTTTTCCGGTAACGATGCTTCCTGGTTCCAATCCAAATTCCTCTCCTATGGAAACTCTTACTGCAGGCGCAGTCTGAACAATGACATGCTTTAAGGGGTCATTGATCGCCTCCCATACACGATCTATATCTTCCTTCTCATAAATCGCGGCGACGGGGCATACCGTAGAACACTGGCCGCATGACACACATGAGACATCCGCAAGATATCTTCCGTAAACAGGCAGTACTTCAATGCGGTTGCTTCTCCCTATCTTTTCGATGATGTTCAATCCCTGCACATCCCTGCAAATCTCCACACACCGGCCACATTTCACACATTTATTGGGGTTTCGTACAATAGATGGACTGCTTGAATCCACAGGCTTCTTTTCGAGGACATTTTCAAAACGGTTGACTCTAACCCCAGCTTGGTTGGCTATCTTCTGAAGCTCACAATTCAGATTTCTGTGACAAATAAGGCAGTCTGCGTCATGGTCGGCAAGAAGGAGTTCAAGGATAACCTTTCTTGCCTCCAAGACCTTCGCTGAATTCGTATGGATGGCCATACCTGCGGTAACGGCGGTAGAACATGCGCTCGGCAGAGTTTTAATCCCCTCCGCTTCGACGATGCATACTCTGCAATTGGCTTTGACAAATTGATCCGGGTGGTAACATAAGGTTGGTATTTCGATGCCTATCGTTTTTGCTGCATTCAATATCGATATACCTTCAGGTACTGTAATTTTTTTATTATTGATGGTGATATCTATCATCCTCACTTTCTTACTGGCAGCAAAAATGC
>CAYGHY010000398.1:0-2498 GCA_964349435.1 uncultured Oscillospiraceae bacterium | reverse complement strand
GTCATCAAAGTGAGATTGACTCGGTTTATACATAAGAATTCTCAAATATTGTAACAACCTCATAATGAATACAAATAGGGAAACGACACTCAACAGGATTGCGGGCACTCTGGTGATCGGTATAATTATGCTATTGGCCTGTTGCAGTGACAACGTACCGAATGACTCAACGAAAGAGGCAACCGAGAAAGTGCTGTCTCAAATGATGCAAGAAAATTGGAGCCGCTACATGGATAAATTTCCCGGCCTCAACGGGGGAATTACTTTATACATCCTCAAGGATGGTGGAAACACTGAATTGTTCACAACGACCGGCTTGCCGTCTGATGTTACACCCAACAGCCGCTTCCGGGCAGCAAGCATCACAAAAACCCTTACAGCCGCCGCCATCATGTTGTTGGATCAGGAAGGGAAACTGAGCATCGACGATACAATTGGCAGCACAATTCCCGGTTCTGAAGAACCTTACCTTCCAAACACTCCTGCGTTCGCAATTCCAAATAGGGAGGTAATCACCATCCGACAGCTGCTGTCGCATACTGCAGGTGTATACGACATAGGAAATTCACCAATCCCTCCCGATCGCGATCAACCCTATGCGGGAACATCCTATATCGCCTGGATAATGGAGCAGGACTCCTGGCACACGGTAACTATTGAAGAAGCGGCAAGTGTGCTCTCTGAAAATAACCTCTGCTACAATTTTTTACCTGGTGAGGATTTCCAATACTCCGACACGGGATTTACCTTGCTGGCAGGAATCATAGAACGAGTTTCCGGTAAATCGTATGGCGAATATGTAATGGAGAAACTGTTGCGTCCAAATGGTATGACTTACTCCTATCTACCCTTCCGGGGAGACGACCAGACAATGCCCGAACCTGTCCTTCCCGGTTTCGTATATTACGATGGTCAAAACACACCCGTAGAGTCTGACAACATCTCTTTTCAACTTGGCAATGGAAACCTTGTTACCACCTCGCGGGATCTGGCAAAGTGGGGACGCGCCCTTTACTCGGGCAAAGGTGGCGTGGACACTGAACATGTGAAACAGATGACAACAGTTGTGAGTCCGATGCAAATAGGCGGATACGGTCTTGGAACGATCTATTCCGAAGGCCTCGGGTACGGTCATTCAGGTGGAATAGTTGGGTACTTGTCGTTCATGCTTTCACAACCCGAAGAGGATTTTACAATCGTGATAGTGTGCAACGTATTAAACGCGTACGACTCCGAAGGGCAGTTGGGCGCGTTGAAGCAGATAGCATTTGAAGCCCGTAGTTTGGTTTTTAAATAAATAATATGGTAACGATGAAAGCACTTAGAAAAGATTTTATCCTGACGCTATTTTTTGCAGCTATCCTTTTCATTTCATGTGAAAAAGACCAAACTGTAGATCCGAATCTGAAACTGATTGGTCAGATGGAAGCTGTCACGGACTCCTTCGTTCAACATGCTATGATAACTGGAGTAGTAGCTCTTGTAGCAGATCATCAAAGAGGAATCAACTGGATCTATACTTCGGGCTACTCAGACATTGACACTAAACAGCCAATGAACCCCACTCAAATTTTCAGAATCGGTAGCAATACCAAAACAATGACCGGCACAGTACTCCTGCAATTGGTGGATGAGGGCCGTCTTTCGTTGGAAGATAAGCTCTCCGCCTTTTTCCCCGAATTTCCTCGTTCCGATGAAGTGACAATCGCCATGTTGTGTAATATGACCAGTGGAATTTTCAATTATACCGACGACGAAGGCTGGGGAAATGAATTCACGGAAAACCCGACAAGAGTATGGACACCACGCGAACTTGTGGAAATTGGTTTTTCACATGACTATGATTTTGATCCGGGCACTGACTGGCATTACACCAATACAAATACAATATTACTGGGAATGATCATTGAAAAGCTGACTGGACATTCTCTGGAAAATGAGGTTGAAAACCGTATTCTGAATCCGTTAAATCTAAACAATACCGTTTTGTTGAAAAGTGGTACCGATTTGCCGGGTCAACACAGCAAGGGATATGTCTGGGATGAAGGTGACTATTCTGATGTTACTAATTATTTTGATATTTCTTGGGCATGGGCTGCCGGATCGGTCTGTTCAACACCGATTGAACTTCAGAAGTATGTGCAAACAATGGTGGAGGGTGGTTTTTTGAGTGAAAAACTACAGCATAAACGGCTTACTGAATTTCGGGAAATTCGTTCCAAAACCTCTTATGGCTACGCCATCAGTAGAATGGGCACTTCTTTTTTCGGGCACAACGGCGGTGTACCCGGCTTTACTTCAAGTATGTATCACAGCAAGGAAAAAAACTGTACAGTCATCATATATTTTAATTGCTATGCAGAAATACAGCCCGATAATCTATTCTTGCGATTCATGGATATATTATATGAAGGTGAATTTTAAGCAATGCATGGTTTAATAACAAAAATCGATGACAATGAAAGCTTGGTCAAATATTCAAATTTCTCCCCAAGATC
>CAYGHY010000397.1:0-2503 GCA_964349435.1 uncultured Oscillospiraceae bacterium | reverse complement strand
AAGGTTGATGAATTGCCCATCTCTAATTTAGGTGGGTAAAGTTTGACGCTCACGTAGAAAAGTGTTGAGGAAGGGGTGGAAAAAATGTTTAAATGTAGACGCAGCTACTTGAATTCTTCATAGGTTCAACGAAAATATCTAGTGTTAATGATTTTCGTAAAACGGCGTAGAATTTAGGTACACAGTTGTTTATATTAACCTATGGAATTGAATTTGGAGGTGCGAATGGATTGAAGGACATATTTGATTTGAAGGGAAAAGTCGCGATTGTGACAGGTGCTTCAAGCGGCCTGGGTGTGCAGTTTTCGGAATGCCTGGCGGATAAAGGCGCCAACCTGGTGATCGTGGCCAGGCGGATGGACAAGCTGGAAGCGAATGCCAGGAAACTGGAAGAAAAAGGCGTTCAGGTTCTTGCCATTCAGTGTGATGTAACAAATGAAGATGATGTGAAGAATGCAGTCAGCAAAGCCATTGAGAAATTTGGGAAGATTGACATTCTGATCAACAATGCAGGACTGGGTGCGGTGACTCCGCTGGAGGAGACAACCCGTGATGAATGGGACAAGGTGATGGCCGTTAATGTCACCGGTGTGTTTCTCTTTACAAAGCATGTCATCACGCATATGAAGAAAGCAAACTATGGAAAGATTGTCAATATCTCTTCCATGTTCGGTCATGTTGGAAATACTGCCATCACCACAGCTACCTACCATGCGTCCAAAGGTGCGGTTGATAATCTGACCAATGCGCTGGCGGGTGAGTTTTCCAAATACGGGATCACGACAAATGCGATCGGTCCCGGCTTTTTCGAATCTGAAATGACTGAGGATGTCATCAGTGATGAAGGGTTTAAAGAGTTTGTTAAATTCCGCTGCCCGATGCAGAGAATCGGCAATGAAGGTGAACTGCACGGCGCCATGCTGTTCCTTGCTTCAGATGCATCCAGTTATGTCAGCGGCCAGACGATCTATGTCGACGGCGGCTGGACATCTGTTTAACCATTTTAAACTACTTTTAGAGCCGACCGACCGGTTGGCTCTTTTTTTTGCAGTGGGTGATTTTGTATGGCTGCAGGGTATAAGTCAAATTAATATCTTTGAGTGAAGGTACATAACCCGGTATAGGGTGATATTGATGAAGCCTGTGTTCATAGTCTATGCCGCAAATCGTTTTTAGGAAGTAGATTAAGTCTGTTTTTTTAGCAAAGCCGGCTAATTGGGAAGCGTTGTTTAGCCTAATGTCGATGACTTTTTTTACCCCTGCTTGTGAAAGACGAGAGAAAAAAGATTCTGCAGTTGTTTTTGTGAAACCAATTGTAAAAAGTTTCAATGTTTATTTCTCCCTTACAATAATGTTTGCTGTTGATTCTGATTTTTTATAGGAAATTTGTTCGCCTCTTATTGAATAAGCTTCATCTATAATTTCACTTTCAGTTCTAAAGAGTTCACGTGCTTCAAAGCCAAGTTCATCGAGTAGTCTTAATGATGCTTTATCGTGATTTTCAAGATTTCCATCTTCAAGAATATGACTTATGTTGATGCCTCGAGTTACGAGATTCCGGCAAACTAAAATTGCACGATGACAGGTTAAAGGATCTTTTTCTGCACATAGTAAAGCTATGCGGTAATTATCCATGTTTTGAATAACTCTGTTAAGTCCCTCCTGAAATAGTTCCGTTTGAGCAAGTTGATCGAACTTAACTTTTCCATCGACATAACTATTTGGATCTTCAGGGCGTGCACCAAGTTCTTTACCGAGAAATAGGTAATTAATATCATTTACTTTTAATAACGAAAAAAAGGTTTCGCGATTGAACTGCGGGTTCATACGACTATAAGGATATGAGCGGACATCAACAACAGCCGTAATTTTATATATTTTAAAAAACCCGATCAATCTCTCCGCTGTGTGTGTTGAATGTCCAATTGTATAAAGCACATTTTCCATGATTAATATGCCTACCTATTTAGGGGTTATGACTGCCTGATTTCTTCTTCAATTATTATAATATCTTTTAGTCGGTCTGAGTTCTTTTAGGTCGTGATTGCAGCGGCCTTCATCGGCAGGGTTGGCGTAGTGGATAGGGGAATAGCCGATGTAGTAGGCGTTTTTGGTGTAGAAGAGCGTTTTACACTTTCGGCACTGTAGTTCGATCTCGGCGTTTACCGGTGCACCCTCGAGGATGTGGCTGTAATCAAACAGCGATGCCCAGGAGTTGTCGTCGGCTTGTTTATGGATTTCGCGGCTGGGAAACCAGTTGTTTGTTGGTTTTAAGTCTTTCAGGCTGTGGGTGCAGCGACCCTCTTCGTCCGGGTTGGCGTTGTTGACAGGTGAATAGCCTACATAGTAGGCATTGGCGGTGCGAAAACGGGTGCCGCATTTGCTGCACTGCAACTCGATCTCAGCATCTACCGGGACACCTTTGACAATATGAGTTTGATCGAAAAGGGCGGACCAGCCCATGGCAATAACACCTCTTGAGTAGATTATATCATGCCAAATT
>CAYGHY010000396.1:0-2520 GCA_964349435.1 uncultured Oscillospiraceae bacterium | reverse complement strand
ATACAATATATTCCATTACCATCTCGATGAATACAATAAACTCTTTGGATATAGGATCGAGGACGGCCCGAAACCGATAAGTATTCTTCACTATGCAAGTTACCTTAAGCCCTGGAACATCAAAAATGATGAGCTAGACAGGATGGCAAACGATCCGGAGAAACGTCTAGAATTAAAAGCGATACAGCTATGGATCGATCGATTTAATAAAATAAAGCCATGATTAATGTACTACTTATCGGATGCGGGTATCATGCACGCAGGATATATGTGCCGCACCTCATAGAGTAGAAAAATGCAAAACTATCAGCCATAGTCGATCTTATTTCTCAAAAGGAAAAGATAGAAAGATTCCTAACTGAGAAGGCGATTACGGGTATTGATTTTTATTACACCGACAACGGTCTGATATCTGACGATTTAAGCCTCGAGGAGGTCGAGAATTTGAATGATTTAGTCGCAAGACAAAAGATAGATGCGGTCATCATTTCAACCGAACCCCTGGCACATTTCAAATATGCGAAATGGGCGCTTGAGCACGATCTACATGTTCTCATGGACAAGCCAATCACCACAGAATGTGATGTGTCAACTGACAAGAAAAAGGCGAAAAAACTTTACTCAGATTATACGACTCTCAAGGAGCTCTATACATCAAGGTTGGAGCGCAAAAAACTCGCCTTTATCCTCCAGGCGCAACGAAGGCACCACGGGGGATTCTTAAAGACTAGGGATTTAATTCTTGAGATCGCCAAAAAGACAAATTGCCCGATAACCTCTATCGAATCATTCCATAGTGACGGTCAATGGAGATTTCCAAGGGAAATAGTAGAGCAGACCTATCACCCGTATAATCAGGGCTACGGAAAGATGTCTCACTCAGGCTATCACAGCCTTGATACGGCGGTATGGCTTGCTCAGTCGTCCATTCTCGATTCACAAAAGGAGTATGACAATTTTGAACTCTATGCCCAAGTCGCACGTCCGGTGGATTTCTTCTCACAACTAACGCCAGAGGATTATGTGAGGCTGTTTCCTGAAATGGACAAAGGCAATCTGTTCTCGAGCGATCAATTGAAGAAAATGCTTGGCGCGAAGAATACATGTAGCGTGACCGGCGAACTTGATGCCCACGCATTGATCGCCCTTCGGCGTGGCGAACATACGATCACCAACATAGGCTCTCATGCCGTACACAATGGCTTCAGTCAGAGAAACTGGATCTCGGCCGCCGGTCGTGACCTATACAAGGGAAACGGGCGTGTTCGACATGAATCCTACATAATTGAGCAAGGTCCGTTCCAGTGCGTGATCGTCAATTCATTCCAGTCTCACGAGATATTCAAAAGCGATATCTCTCCGAATGCCGTAGGTGGGGAATACCACTACGATATCCATGTTTTCAGAAACAGCACGCTATTTCCGGAATATAAGACCTATGAGCTCATTACCATGAGCGAGATAAACAAGCTGGTCGATCTCAAATATTCTCGAGGACATCAAGAGGATGCCCGCAGAAACTGCGTCGAAGAATTCATATTGGCAATCGAGAATCAGATGCCTCCTCATCAGCAGGTTTCAAACTTCCTAGACCATGAATTGTCCACACATCTGCTCAGTGCCATATATGAGTCTGTCGCTGGCGATAACGAGACTAGAGTAATAAAGAGAAGCATATCAAACACATGAAAGAGGCATACAAATCAAAGACCAATATTGTCATGACATGTTGGAATGCCTTAGATCACACTAAACTAACATTACAAAGCATGTTCGACACTGTGCATCATCCGTATTTTCTGACGATCATAGATAACGGCTCTCATGATGGAACGGGCAAATTCTTGAAAAATCTCAAAGTCTCACCTTGGTGCGAAAAATTAATCCTGATTACCAACGAGATTAATAAGGGAATAATTGATGCAAACAATCAGGGCCAGGTGGTATCCAATCAGTACGGATTAGAATATACATGCATTTGCAACAACGATCTCTATTTTCAGGACAATTGGCTTTCGATTCTTGAAGGTCACATGGAAAACGATCCTGGTATGGGTATCATTGGTACGCTCCGGCCGTCCGTTGATGTAGTTCACCATATCCGCCCTGAATCAAGCAAGGCTGTGGTTGATGGCACACCAAAAGGATATTCCATAAGCGAAGAATTGGAATATTTCCAAGGTCCACATACTTTTGCCGAAGCAGCAAAAATGCTTGTCGCCAAGAATGGGGGCGGAGTCAGCATCCTGAGATGCCCGCCCAATGCGGTAGTAACTTGCTGTGCGCTGGTTCGAAATTCAGTATCTGAAAAGATCGGCCTTTTCTCAGATACCCGCTTCGAGATGTATGGAAGCGAAGACATAGACTTCTCATGGCGACTTCAAAAGGCTGGATATGTCTGCGCCATTGCGAAAGATGTGTATGTTCACCACTTCAGGCACCGATCAATCACCGTTTCCAATCTAGACAGAGACAAATGCCTCAGAGAAAATAACATAAGATTATACGAGAAATGGAAAC
>CAYGHY010000395.1:0-2520 GCA_964349435.1 uncultured Oscillospiraceae bacterium | reverse complement strand
TCGGATTTCTCAAAAATTGTATATTAACAAAGCAAAATAAGGAGGAGAACATGAAGACGGCAAAAATTCAGGCACTAGAACTGATCGCGAGAAAAGTTCGATCGATGCTTTTTGAAGTAATTCTGCATGCAGAGAGTGGTCACTTAGGAGGTTCGTCCTCTTCGACAGAACTCATGGTAGCACTCTACTTTGGAGGCATCATGAAATATGATCCGAAAAATCCAAGGGATGAAGATCGTGACAGAGTGCTTGTGAGAGGGCATTTGGGACCCCTTCGCTATAGCATTTTCAGCCTCCTTGGTTGGGTGAAAAAAGAAGAGTTACTGACGTACCGCTGCCTTGGTTCAAGGCTTCAGGGTCATGAATCCATGGAGGCTTTGCCTGGGGTGGATATTACTCCCAGTGGCATGCTCGGCATGGGTTTGTCATTTGGCGTTGGGGCAGCGATCGCTCTTAAGAAACAAGGTTCTTCAGCCATTACATGGGTATTTCTTGGCGATGGTGAGGAGCAGGAAGGAAATGTTGCAGAAGCCGCTAGGCACGCTGCAAATATTGGCTTGACCAACATCGTCTGTATCATTGACAGGAATTTTAAACAGCTTTCTCAGCCAACCAAGAGCGTGGATAGTGCCAGTGACTTGAAAAAGATCTGGGAAGGCTATGGTTGGCACGTGAAAGAAATCGATGATGGAAATTCCATTGAAATAGTGATGGGGTCTCTTGTTGAGCCAAGGCGAAATGACAGGCCCACGCTCTTTATTGCCAACACAACCAAGGGCTTTGGCCTAAGTGGTGCGCAAGAGCATATTAGTGGGTATCATACTCTCAGTACATGTAAAAAAGAAGTAGTTCGGGAAGTAATCGATTCGCTTACCCTTTCTGATTACGAAATGAACTACCAATTGAAGAACTGTATTGAAGATGCGTTGAGTAAAGTTACTCGGCCATCTACTACTAATCGTGGGGCAGATCAATATCAACCTCCTCAATTAGGTATGTCACAAGAAAATGTTCCTGAAGATGGTTTGGTTGAATATCTCAACATGCTGACAATGTATGCTGAGAACAACGATCACATCAATCTCTATGTCCTTACCGGGGATGTGACGGTTAGGAGCTTGGTTCTTGCCTGCGGTTTCAATCGTACCAAGGTAACGTTCATTGATCCTGGAATCAGGGAGCAGCATTTGCTAGGAATGGCACATGGAATCTCAGTTTGCGATCCAAATTCTCTGATTTTCGTTATGGAAAACGACGCCTTTCTGTTTCGAGCTATCGACCAACTGAACGCAATAGCTCAGGCGGGTTCAAGAATGGTTATCTTCGGTAGCGACAGTGGGTTGTGTGGGGCGCGTAACGGCTCGACACATCAAACGACAGGACAACCTGGGGCACTGGTGAACATGTGCGGACTGACCTTTCTTGAACCTGCAGATGTCGGTGACTTGGAAATTTGCCTCAACTCTGCCGTCAAGCATCAGGGTCCAGTCTACATTAGACTTCATGATGCAACGGTGTTGCCATTGGTAGTTAGCATTGAAGAGAGGAATGCAACTGCCTACACAGCTTATCAACCATCTTCTCAAGTGAAAATCATCATTGTTGCATCTGGTTTGGTGGTTGGAGAAGCCGTTAAGTTGGCGACTCTCAAGGATAAAAAGGGCTTAGGCGTTAAAGTTGTCAACGCCATCAATCTAAAAGAGCTCGGAGACGATCTAGCAGGACGCATGGTGGACAATGTACCTGTCTTAACAGTGTACAATGGTAACCCAAACGTTTTGCAATCAGCCGTTGCTAAGGCTGTAATGGAAAATGCCGGACCGAGACCAGGAATTATTCTCGGTCACGGTTACAATCTTGGAACGACTGGAAAATTGGAAGAATTGCTACAGCACTTTCGGCTAGATGCACATGGTATTGAGGCTGAAATCAAACTGAGATTTGGAAATCTTGGTTAAAAGTAATGACTCATGGTGCCGTGTAAATTACACGGCACTATTTTTATTAGCTCCTCATGCTTTAGTATGTATTCAAAAATCTGTACTACGTGCTCTAAGAGCCGAAATTCCTCCGTCAACAATAATTTCAGCCCCGTTAATACCAATACTTTCATTTGATAATAAGAACTTAATTACCTTTGAAACATCGTTAGTTGGTAAACACTGCCCGTTTTTAATCCTAAATTGCCAGTCAGGATGAGTATTTTTGTATATATCACTATCAAAACCGCCAGGAGATACTGAATTCACTCTAATTCGCATCTTCCGCAATTCAACGGCCAAAGCTTTGGTTAAACTTAAAACTCCTCCATTTGCCGCAGAATACATCGCACCAAAATCCCTAGTTGTATGAGCTTGAACAGAACAAATATTCACAATTGAAGCTTTTTCATTTAAATGTGCCAAGGCCGATTTTATTGTGTTTGTATATCCAATTAATTTTGTATTAATAATTTTTGTTATATCCGCAAAACTGGTTTCCTGTAAGCTTTTGAAGTTATTCCATGATGGAGTATTAACT
>CAYGHY010000394.1:0-2528 GCA_964349435.1 uncultured Oscillospiraceae bacterium | reverse complement strand
CTCTTCAGATCAACCCAAACAGAAGCCAAGCTTCACCGTGACAGAATTGATAATAAAGCAGATGCCAATAAAACACACTATGAAGTCGGCAAAAAAATTCGTAAAACCATTGCTGAATTTGGTAACGAAATGCCCGAAAATTTACCGACTCCACAAGAAAGCATTAAGCAGTTGGAGTCACGCAAGAAAAAAGAACTGCCTGCAGAATAAGATAATTAGGAGATCCTTTTATATTACAACAATCTATCCTGCATGAATGATTTTCATAAACAATAGGCTTGGTTCTGCGAGAAGTGCAGGACTCGGGGCACAATTTTTAGAAAGATCCTGAAAACATAATTGATAGACATTTGATCCGCGTTATCAGAAAGCGGCTTCGGGGATGGTTCCCCTGAAGCCGCTTATTTGTTAACTGTCTTTCTTCAAATCACGGAGCTCTTCTTTTATCTCCCGCAATTCCTTCAATATATCATCTTTGTCGCTGAAGCTTCCTGATCGATGGTTCTCAAACACATTCATTCTGCGATTAAATGTATAAAAGAGGATCCCCATTATTATCAGAAAGAACAACGGCATCATAAACATCCCAAATGGCATTCCGCATCCGTTCCCGGCTGTTCCCCACCACATCTATACCACTCCCCGTAAAACTGTTTTTAATTTCCAGGAACAATATACCATAACATCGACATCCATCGATATGTATAAATACTTGTTTTGACACGTGTTCAAGTTGTGTATATACTTGTATATACATGAGGTGATGAGAATGCTTACAACGATCAAAAAATGGGGAAACAGTCAGGGGATAAGGCTTCCTCTGGATATTCTTAGAGAAGCGGAAATTGATAAGGAAAGTGCAGTCAATATTTCTGCACAGGGAAACTGCATTGTAATAACGAAAGCTGATCCCCAAAAAAAGCGTCAGAATATAATGGAGCTTTTTGAGGGATATAAAGGTGAGTACGAACCCACCGGGATCGACTGGGGTGAGCCTGTAGGTAAGGAAGTATGGTAAGCCAGGGCGATATCATCATGCTTAATTTTGATCCTCATGCCGGGCATGAACAGGCAGGGTACAGACCGGCATTAGTAGTAAGCAACAACTTTTTCAACAGTAAGGCCAACATGGCTGTTGTATGCCCCATAACCAACACCAACAATGAATTCCCTCTCCATATACGTCTTGACGGCAGGACCCAAACCACCGGAGTAATATTGTGCGAACATGTTAAATCACTCGACATAAACAGAAGACACTTCAGGATCGTTGAGAAGCTGCCACAGGATATTCTGCAGAGGGTCGTCGACGTTATCTGTTCAGAGATAGAGATTCTGTAAATCTGGCAGACCGCATTTTTACCATGGATATGCTAAATCAGAAAAGCTCCCTGAAAGTCATTTATGTAAAGGTCAGAATGTGCTTTTTGTGTGTATATTCATTGCAACTTAGTACTCCAATATCTACATAGAATACTTTTTATCAAGTGTAAATACGCTATGATTCTTTAGGCTCGACATTATATTGAAAATGGCTTGTCCTTTTCACGATCTGCTTTTTCGTGAAGAATAGCGACAACATCGCAATGATAATATATGAAGTCACAAATCAATTTAATGAAAACGGCGCCCACGAAAAGTAAGAAAATAAGCAAAAGGTATTTAAGTAGAACTTCCCATGGAAACCAAGATTCGATTGTTCTCCCAATAGCTATAAAAAGATGATATGCACCATTTAAAACCATGACTGGTAATAGTAGGTCATGCCGCTCTTTTTTTGCCGATTATTATCGAATTGTCAAGGTGCTGTCATATCTTCTTTACTGCGAAGTTTGAGTAATTTATAATGAAACAATCAACCGAATTGGAGGCTATCCGATGGTCACCCGCTCCATAAATGGAGGGAAATGGTTCGTCTTCTACAAAGACCAGGTGCTCGTCAAGTCGAAGGACCCCCTCATCCTTCCGTCCTCGGAGGACGAGCCCCTTTTCGTGAAAAAAATGGAGAACACTGGCTCCCTCCCCATCACCAGGGGGGGCATCGATGGGGGGAATATCTTGGGGATCAGCCACCCCTCGGATTTGAGACCGTGGGGTTGAGGGAGTTCTGGGCCCTCGGCGGCGACTCCCTTTTCCAGGCGGCGGGTACCGCCTTCCAGCTCATGGATTGGCAACGAAACAGCCTGTTTTGCCCCCGGTGCGGCCATCGCCTGGCCCCGTCGGACAATGATCGGGCCTTCGGCTGTTCAGGCTGTGGCTACATGGCCTACCCGATTTTAAACCCAGCGATCATCGACGCCGTCACGAAGGGGCAGTCCCTCCTCCTCGCCAGGAGTCCCCACTTCCCGAAAGGGAGGTACAGTGTCCTCGCAGGGTTCGTGGAACCTGGCGAAAGCCTTGAGGAGGCGGTGGAACGGGAACTGGAGGAAGAAGTGGGGATTCGAGTAAAGAACATCAAGTATTTTGAAAGCCAGCCGTGGCCCTTCCCCCACTCTCTCATGGTGGGGTTCACAGCAGAATGGGCGAGG
>CAYGHY010000393.1:0-2532 GCA_964349435.1 uncultured Oscillospiraceae bacterium | reverse complement strand
TTCTGATGCCGCAGTAAATAAGTTAATAAGTAAGTAGTCAGACTTGATTAATTACGGGTTGTTAGGAACTTTATACACCGTTGCATACCCGTCGTTTCTGACAACAACATGCTACACTCCCCATAGGGTTTCCCCCTTCGGATAAGTTGTGAGATGATAGGGATGTATCTCACCGTCCTTTCCTGATATCTTTCCCTACCGCTTGCTAAAGGCGGATTTTGACCTATGCCCTTACGGGCGCACGCTCTGTAGTGTGCCTTCTTCTTAAAACAATAATAGTACAGAGAACCAGTATAGTCAATTTTTCATTACTATTTATGTCGCCGTCAATTAACGGCGAAATGGAGGTTACTATGGAAAAATAACTTGCAACTTTGTGAAGAAATTCTTGCAAAAAACAGCATAAGTCGTGTATATTTAATTGAGCAACTAAAAGAAAGGTGGTTTTCTCAGCTGTAATATTCAATTTAATACGCAAAAACTATTTCTGGTTAGCCCCTAAAAAGCTTAAATCGACAAAAAATATCTTCGTACAGGCTAGGATAATGGAGCATGAGGGAGAAAAACAAAGGTTATTTTTAAATAAGCACCTTTTTGGTGATGAACCATTTCTGCGAAATACTTTTATTATTGAGGAGACGATAGGATGGACATGCCAGACTTTTTGTATCTGGTAAGTTTACTTTTAACAATTTTAGTGGCTTTTTTGTTCCTTCGTTACCTTTATTGGGGATTCATCTCTAGGAAATATTACTGGAAAAGACTTAATCTTCTCTCAGCGCGGAAGGTGATGGAAGAAGCTCAAGAGAAGAACCTGCCTACCCCCCACTTCTCCGTTATGGTTCCGGCAAGAGATGAAGCTGAGATTATAGCCAATACTATTGAACACTTGGCTGCGCTTAACTACCCTCACGATCAATACGAAATTGTTGTAATTACAGACGGGAAAGAACTTGATTCAAAAAAGAATGACATCAATAGAATCACAACCCAAGATGTTGTTGAAGAAAAGATCAGAGAATTTGCCACACGAAGTAATGTGCCTACCTTGAAAAATGTAGTCGTTCCTTATGACTTTGAAGGACGAATTGATGGGATATGCTTAGGCAGAGAAGTGGCTTCCACAAAAGCCCGTGCTTTGAATTACGGATTGCAGTTCATCTGTGCTAAAATAACTATCTGCAGTTTCTTTGATGCAGAAAGCAGACCTGAGAAAGATATTCTACTGCATCTTGCTAACCGCTACATTGCCACATCGGGTAAACAAAAATTATGGCAGGGACCTGTCTTTCAGGTGCGTAACTTCTACCAGATTGGTCCGCTTAATAAAGTCATCGCTCTTTACCAAGCGTTGGCCCATGAGTGGTATTTGCCTATTCTTATGCGGCACATTCCCTTTCTCGGCGGAACAAACCTTCATGTCGAGCATAGCCTCCTACTGAAAATTGGCGGATACGACCATACCATTCTTTCTGAGGATTTGGAGCTAGGTGTGCGTGCTTACCTTGAAACGGAAGAATGGCCTGAATACATCCCTCTTGTCAGCACTGAGCAAACTCCCGCTACTTACAAAGCATACTATCGCCAGCGCCTACGCTGGGGCAGCGGACACCTGCAGGTTTTTGACAAATTAAAATCTGCCAAGGGCTATCCAAATCATCTACGCTTGCCGCTTTTACGCACTTTGTATTGGAAGGGTCATGCACAGTGGTACCTATACCAGATGCTCGCACTGGTTCCCTTAAGTTTTTTTATCTTGGTCTCTCAAGGCAAGGTGGAGCCCAACATGATACCGGAGTCAATCCGCACTACTTTCTCTCTGTTTGCACCCCTTTATTTTAGTTTCACATTCTATCTGTTTTACAGGTATCGCAAATATATTAATTTTTCGGTCGCACCCAGTGGTTTTCTGCGCTTCTTGCCGGTTCTTCAGCTGGCAGTACTGCCCATAGTCGGCTTTTTCATCATCTTGCCTTTTACATCAGCATTAGCGCTTAGGGCTTTGCACCGTCAGCCTAAGGTTTGGGTGAAAACGCCTCGTACTCAAGAAGTTCGCACAAAAACCATCTCATGACATCCGAAACACTGGCACACTTTTTATGCAAACTACATACTAAGCCACGCCTCTAAATGTAAGAAGAAAAACGGCACGATCAAGATCGTGCCGTTTTTCTTCTTAGCTGAAAGTCAGTTCTGCTTGCTAATTACCTCAATATCACGACTGAAATTCCATAATTGTTTGCTATTTTATGCTCATAGTTCTCTAAAGCTTTACACATTCCCACCAGTTCCTTTTTCCTGCTTGACCATTGCTCTCCCACTACGAATGTTTTTACTATTCCTTTCATACTGCTCTCTTCAAGGCACTTTATGACTGCCGCCTTGATACCGCCGCCAACACCGGTGGAACCATAACCATGAATAAGGATTACAGCTTTATAACCTAGACGTTTATATGTGGTTAAAGAATTTTTCATTGGTCAAGTCCATTTTTGTCTGTAAAAAGTTTGGCTGGGCTCATGCGGCATCACC
>CAYGHY010000392.1:0-2538 GCA_964349435.1 uncultured Oscillospiraceae bacterium | reverse complement strand
ACACTACACAAAAGTAATTAAAATGATTATTGTTTGTTTTAGTTAGTAGAAAGAAGGCGGTACCGCCTTCTTTCTACTAACTAAGGCGGCCGGCTCAGGTAGGCTGGATTTTTCATTTTTCCATCATTTGTCTGGTTTCCTTAACACGGTATGATTTTCCACTCATGTTAATTATAAATGCTTTATGAGTAAGCCTGTCAACCATAGCTGCTGTAAGAACCGTATCTCCAAAAATTTCGCTCCAGCGGTCGAATGTGAGGTTTGTGGTGATTATGGTCGACTTCCTCCCGCAACGCAGCGAGAGATGGTTAAAAAGCAGTTCAGCGCCGTCCTTGTCGAAAGAGATATACCCGAACTCATCGCATATCACCAGATCAAATTTTTCGAACCTGCCTTCCAGGGCTCTAAGGATTTTTTGTGACCTAGACTCACGTATCTGGGTAAGCATCTTTGATATTGTGGTAAAATGAACCTTATATCCTTCCTGACAGGCTTTAATTCCCAGCGCTGTAGCAAGATGGGATTTCCCAGTTCCGGGATTGCCGGAGAGGATAATGTTCTGCCCGGTTTTTATAAAGTCAAGTCTCTCAAGTTGCGGAAGTTTTGCTTGTGCATCTGGTGGGAGCTCATCCCTCTTAAGGTCATTAAGATATTTATATTGAACAAAACCCGCCTGCCTGATATGCACTTTTTTACGGTTTTCTTCACGTTTTGTGTATTCTGTCTCCATAAGCCTGAGTAAGAATGCTTCGTATGAAAGGCTTTCGGCGGCAGCTTCTCTTGCCTGTTGCTGGTATTCGCCCCTGAAGGCAGGTAAATGCAGCGTCCTGCTGAGTTGTTCAATTTGTTGGTTTATATCCTTGTCTATCATATTGCTCATTAATTTATGCGGCATTCAGCCAGTAAAGTAATTTCCTGTAATTGTCTCAGTGAGAGATCCTCGATTTCATCTGTTTTCTTTGCCTGTGGCGGCGACGAAGTTATGGCATCTGATTGGTTGCCCAGAAGTGCTATGACCTTATCTGCGGAGATATCCCCGGGGCAGAGCCTGCTTAACTTGGCTACCGCATCTTCCAGTTTTTCTAGCTGGATGCCGCCCGTCTTACAGTAAAGCAGGATATCTATAAATCCCCTTGGATGGCTCTCAAAGTAACGCTGGTATAACAGCCGGATTGAAGCTGGCGACTGTTCAAGAGCGACCGAGCCGTGAACAGCACCCGGTTTGCGAGAGAGGGTAGTAAGATAGTGGTCAATGTCAAGCTTCCATTGGAAGGTACCATAATTACGCTCATGAGTGTATAAATGCAAGTTGTTGTGATATACCTTCAGACGGTTGGCGTAAACTTTGACATCAACTATTCTCCCTACAAGGTAATCAGGAACAGAGTAACGGTTGGTCCCATAACTGAAGGTGGCATATTTATCGACTTTCAGACTTGACATGAGATAACACTCCATCTCTCCCGGGTACTTCCAGAGATATTGCTTCTCTTCTGCAAGTGCCTTTGAAGGACTTTTTCCTGCGGAAATGGTGGTAAGGTTATTTAATCTCTCAATAGTTGACATAAGATGCTCCTGTGCCTGTTCTAAGCTCCCAAACTCATCCCTGTGGCTGAATGCCTTGCGCCGAATGAACTCAACACTCCTCTCGACATGTCCTTTTTCATTGCCCCTGCGTACATTGCAGAACCGCCAGCGGAACTGGAACCAACCGGCCAGATTTGTAAGAGCAACCGTGGGATGCTTCTCAGTGCGTCCGGCAAATTCAGCTATGGCTACACGCATATTATCATAAACCATCTCGTGGAAAACTCCTCCTGTGTGTGCAAAAAAATCGTTGTGCGATTCCATAAAGGCAAGGGTATCCTGTCTGACATATAATCTGGCATAGCGATAGTTGCCATAGGATGAAGTGAACACTGCCAGAAAAAAACGCTTCTGTACACCTGATATTTTTAATTTAGTCTCAGCCCAGTCAAATTCACATTCTTCGCCCGGCAAATATGATTGCCTTATAAATGCTTCCCGTTCTGATATTGATTGGCTGCTGATATGATTGCATACCGTTGTGTAACCTATCTTATAACCCAGTGAAAGAAGGTATTCATGTATGTCGATCTTTCGCTTTATCTGCTTGCGTAAACCGTTTTGCCGCTTACGCTCATTTTCTTCGAGCTCTGCGCGGATCACAGCCGATATTTCAAGGGTCAACTTGCGTTTTGACCTGCCAGAGGCATTATAATCTGGTGGTGATGTGCTGTAGTCCTGAAGGCTTTCTTTTGTACCTTCTTTTTCTGACTTTTCCTTCGCCTCCAGATATTCTCCCAGATATTTTTTTACCGTCTTGCGATTAAGTTGCAAATCCCTGGCTATTTTCCTTTCGCTGTCACATTCGCGAAAGTACCTTCTCAAGATTTCTTGCTTCGTATCCATTTTTATCATACGTTTTAGCGTTGCTTTTGAACTTCCAAAGCAACTCGTTAAACACTAAAAGTGGTATACTTTTCAACGAGAAGGTGGTATACTTTTCAATTAATA
>CAYGHY010000391.1:0-2545 GCA_964349435.1 uncultured Oscillospiraceae bacterium | reverse complement strand
CTAGAAGCTTGTATATGGTATAATAATAATGCAGAGAACGGCATCGTAAAAGTGCAGGCCCTTGAGAGATATAGAATCTACTTGTCAGTAGCATGAAATTAATGTATCTTCCTGTTGGTTTGATAATAACTAATAGGAGGTAAAAAAGGATGCTAGTGATGGCGGAGATTAAGTATGTTAAGCACCTTCGAGAGAAAGAAGGTAAGAGTATTCAGACAATAGCTGATGCACTGAATATCAACTGGAGGACGGCAAAAAAATATGCCGATTGTGAAGACTTTAATGTGGCAACTCCCCGTAGACGGAATAAGCAAAGGTGGGTAATGGGACCTTACGAAGCCATAATAGACTCTTGGCTTCTAGAGGATAAGAGTTTGCCACGAAAACAAAGGCACACTGCCAAACGTATCCATGACCGGTTGATAAAGGACTATAGATTTGCAGGCGCTGAACGGACAGTTAGGGAATATGTGGCTCATAGGAAACAGCAGTTGGGACAGCCAGAGGAAACCTTCATTCAGCTTTCCCATCCCCAAGCTCATTCTCAAGCAGACTTTGGGGAATTCCACGCTTTCAAAAATGGGTGTCTGACTGCCTTCCAGTATTTGGTGATCAGTTTTCCATACAGTAATGCGGGATTTGCACAGGTATTACCCGGTGAGAACAGCGAATGTCTTTTAGAAGGAATGAAATGGATATTCGGACACATTGGCGGTGTTCCAAAAGAGATACTCTTTGACAATCTAACAGCAGCAGTCACTTTGAGAAAGGGAAGCAGAAAGATATCAGAGAGTTTTGACCGATTCTGTCTGCACTATGGCTTTAAGGCTAAATTCTGTAACGTAGGCTGTGCTAACGAGAAAGGAAGTGTGGAGAACAAGGTAGGTTACAGTCGCAGGAATTGGTTTGTTCCTATTCCCATCATCAATGACATTTCAGATTACAACCAGCAATTATTCCTGCAGGCAGAGGATGATTTGAAGCGTCCACACTATGAGAAAGAGAATACCATACAAGATTTGTTCTCCCAAGAGAAAAGCGAATTTTTGCCGCTACCGGTAGTTCCTTATGAGGTAGTGCGATATGATACAGCGACTATGGATAAATATGGACGCATCAAGCTTGATGACTACTATTATCATGGCGTTCCAGCTTATCCGGGTGACAGAGTTTTCCTAAAGGTCTACTGGAATACAGTGCAGATACTCAATCAAAATTATGAAGCCATTGTCCAGTATCCAAGAGTCTATCATCACAAAGAAGAAGCAATCAACTGGCAGGTTCAGTTCATGCTGTTTAGCCGGAAACCGGGTTCAGTTGTTCATTCGGTTCACTTTGAGTTTTTGCCATCTTCTATTCAGGATTACCTGAAGATTGAGGACAATCAGGAACTCAAACAAAGGCTTCATCTTTTAAGCCAACTATCTAAAGAACATAAACTAGAGACGTTAGCGATAGCCATCACCCAAGCGAAGCAGAATGGCAATATTGAGTCAGGAGCGATAAGACATGAATTATATCGTCTGACTATCCCTGAACATCCATCACCTATGCTGGAGGGTTATACTCCGGCATGTCTACAAGGCTATAGACCAGATTTGAGTCAATATGACCAACTGACCACAGTTAGTATGGTTAAAGGAGGGTGAGAGGATGTTGTTGGCGGATTACTGTAAGCAGTTAAGGTTGAAAACTATTGTAGAAATATATGAGGGTGTAGTTTACGAGACCAAAGAGCAATATATTACAGAGCTTTTCAGAAAGGAGTTGGAATCAAGGTATAATGCGAGAATCAAGCACCTAATTAAAAAGGCTGGATTTTTGACCATCAAGACATTGGAAGGCTATATCTATGATCATATTACTTGGCCTAAACCTTCCAGTAAGTCAGAGATTTTAGATTTGTCATTTATGGCGAACCGAGAGAATGTCTTAATGCTGGGTTCTGTGGGAACAGGTAAGACCCATTTGGCTTCAGCATTGGGCGTTGAGGCGTGCAAACAGGGGAAGGAAGTGCGGTTCTTTCGTGTAGTTGACTTGGTCAACATTATGCTTGAAAAGCATCAAGCTGGGACACTGGTTCGTTTTTTGCGTGAGATACAGAAGTGTGAGTTGCTCATTCTTGATGAGCTAGGATTTGTGCCATTCCACCGGGATGGCGCTGAACTTTTATTTAATGTGATTGCAGATTGTTATGAGAGACGAAGTGTGATAGTGACATCCAATCTTGAGTTCGGTCAATGGAATCAAACATTCGGCGATAATCGTTTGACAGCCGCGCTCATAGATCGGTTGGTTCATCATGCACACATTTTGGCATTTACTGGTGAGAGTTTCAGGCTTCGTCAGGCAATGGAAAAGAGCAAGCATGTAACACTTACTACTGGACAAATGGTGGAAAAGTCAAAATGAATTAAAACAACCAAATGCTATTGGCAATAGTTTGCACTTTTATGGTGCCGAACTATGCATTTTTATATTGCCGAAAACAATCAAGCACCAAGAGAATGGAAAAATTCAGATTTCAATGCACCAGAGCATCCAG
>CAYGHY010000390.1:0-2553 GCA_964349435.1 uncultured Oscillospiraceae bacterium | reverse complement strand
GCAGCGTGACATGGTAAACGGAGTCCAAAGTTGCGAACTTGATTTGACAGTACCAAGTTTCACCATTCTCTTGCTTCGGTTAATGACAAATTGACGCATAACCATCCTCGACTCCACAGACATAACCATAATAATCTCATCTAATGGCGTAGAAAGCGAGGGGCTTGTGGCAAAGCCAAGAAGAGGGGCTGTGCACTTTTCAGCACATAGCCCCTGCAGTCTTCAACGGTATATTGGTGTTAAGAAGTAGTTATAGACAGGAATGGCCTTGTCCAACCAAGATTAAGCACATGCCTCTGGATAAAACGAATCTCTACCACTAACGAGCATCAAACTTACCCATTCTCTTTCTCGTTCCACATTCTAGTTTTCGTGGCAGGGCCAACAACACCATCTACTGTCAATCCACCACGGTCCGACTGATAGTTTTTGACCGCTTGTTTGGTTGCCGGTCCAAAGTCACCATCTTGAGTGAGCCCGGCAAAGTTATAGAGGTTAAGGAAGTTTTGTAACTTCACAACATTGTTCCCTTGACTGCCTTGCTGTAGATCAGATTCTCCGAAGTAGATACAAGAATCCACTAGATTGTCGTAGGTACTGGTGATGTTCAGGAAATCAGCCATGACATATCCGAGTCTGTGATTGTAGTAAGTACGCCTCCACAGATAAGGTGTCTGGAGCGTTGTCACGGAAAGTGCCGTTCCATTTGGAATTGAGGCAATTCTGGGAGAATTAACGTCAGGCTGTGTACGGAAATTGAGAGAACCATTGATTACATACGCTCGATAACCCATTTTTGTGTCCTCCATTCTTTTTGTGTGGCATCTTGATACTGGCCAGTTTCTTCTGCCACCTATAGCTTAGCTAACTTTCAGAATGAAGGAAGTGAAGAAGGCTACACAAAACACGAAGAAATTGCATTGGCGTTTTTATGCTTAGTAGCCCTATATCTCCTCATGTTGATTGCACCCTTTCTCTCGCCTCAAAGAAAGTAAATCGAGCCTATCCATTTGAGTCTTCTGAGCTATAAACCATTAGCAGTTTAGGTCCATCTACAGCAGCGGAAACGTAAATCTGATAGAAGTTGCTATTATCACCTAAAACAAATGACCAATATGGGGTCGATAGATTCTCTTTACTATGAGATACCCGTACAAACTCTGCATTCATTAGTGAATAGAGCTTGTCTTCGTCTTGCTGTTCACCGCGCAAGACCTTTGATAACTCGCCCTTTGCAAAAGCAAGAGCATCTTCATAGGATACCTCGTTCTCTGTTGGTAATCCATAGACCACATGGGCTTGATCAGCATTGAAACCAGGGTAAACTCGCATAAGGTCGGCAACCTTATCTCCATAGAGAGCCTTGTGCAGATATGTCCACTCTTCTCTATTCTGAGGCAATGTAGCGCCAAATCGATTGAGAATTTCTTCCGGTGATAACCCCTCTGTTTTGCGGTCAAAAAGAAGCGAGATTTTACCTTCTTGAGCAGGTACCATCAACTGATAGATACGGTAATCTGCAATGTATATGCCGTCATATATTGTTATAAGCCAAGTAGGATTACTCCTATCATCTACCAAGAAGGAGTATGTCCATGTCATTTCATCGAGTTTGCTACGGCTCTCGCCATTAAATTGCTCCAAGTATTCAATAGCTGCTATTCTTGCTTGTTCTTGAGTCAAGTCACTTTCGGTCGGCAAACCGTATTCGTGATTTAAAGCCTCCATTATACTATCCGGAATATCAAGTGCGGTTTGATCATCATGATCGTCTATAAGTTGTCTAACTTCTGTGATAAATTCGAGTTGTTTCTCAATTGGCCATGCACGGAAAGGCATTCCGCCATAATATCCATCATAGTAATCCATGAAGGACTTGCCTTCCATTTCCATGTACCCCGTCAATGTTGTAACTAGTAAAACAATAGTAAGCACCATAGCGACAGCGTGTTCTCTTTTCATATTGCGCTCCTTGCATGTTCATATGTCAGTGATCTTCATGTAATGATTGCGGCTCCATCAATTAATGAACAATTCCTAAATCCAGCTCATCTCACCCCCTAGTTGATTCGTTCAGTATTATAACGCATCATAGCGCTACTTTCATGCACATATGTTGTTTTCCCACAGAAATCCCCTGTCGTTAGGATTCTGTGTTCACAGCCTTTCCTGCGTCATTGTTAGTCGCCTGTGTTACTTAGCTGCGATTGTGAGTTTCTCAATCTGTTACTTGTCGTTGAGTTCAACCTTCAGATCTCCGCATTCCGAAAGAAAATCGAAATCAAGCCGACGTGTGCAGACCTCCATGAGTTTCTTGAACGCTCTGTTCAATCTCATCTGAAAGGCGCGTTGTGTGGGTATTGCATCCGGCTCAACCTTCCACTGCTCCTTGAAGATGGACTGTATAATCGGCCAGGTATGTTCTTCTAAAACATGCTCCTTTACAAGCAGCCGCTCGCCATCCGTCAGAAGCGCCATAAGACCGTTGCCAAAAAGCAGTTGTCGCTCCAGTTCCTTTATCCGCTGTCCATTCTCTTCTGCGACATTATGGTC
>CAYGHY010000389.1:0-2554 GCA_964349435.1 uncultured Oscillospiraceae bacterium | reverse complement strand
CGGGGGTCGGTTCCAAAACCGTCACGCATTGAGAAGGAATCATGTTTACCATGTATTCGCAAACTTCTGGTGGAGTCTGGAAATTGGTATCGACCTGAGATTGGGTTTTACTTTTTATCATTCCTTTACCAGTATTACTGTCCTGCTATCTATCCTTTCCTTCTTCAATTTTGAGAGCGCCGCAAAGGCCCTCTCCCTTGCCGGTGCAAGTTCCCTGAGCTGCCTTGCACGCTCTTCGGTTAATTGCTGAGTGATTGTGGGACGCATGGCGTTATTTTTTGATTTGGGTGCGGGTGATGATGAAGTAGTAATTCTCGCCGTTGAGAATCTCCGGAGTTCCGGATACAACGAAGCCGACGCTCTTGTCGGTTGCATCGACAGAATCTAACACCATGCCCGACAGCTTGGATGAGCTGAACATGAGACCGAGTCCATCCTTGAATTTTCTCAGAATGAAACCGTCTTCTCTGTTTGACTTGTGGATATACCAGTCCCGATGGTCTTCCATGCTTTGACAAAACTCGATTTTGTCTCCTTCGGCCAGTTCCATTATTTCCGCGGCCTTGCCTGAAATGGTGACAGTTCCCTGACGTGTGAACCGGATTGTTGACCGACCTGTGCTCACTTGACTGAGTGTTGAAAGATTGAATGTTTTAAGTTTCATATTATTGCTGTTTATAATTGTGATTGCGATTTGTAATAAGCCACAGTCTTGTTTGCCGCTGAAAGGATCATTGAAGAGACGAACGATCTCACAGCCGTGGGATAATGGGCCGTGCGGGTGATGTAGTATTCCGTATAGACTTTAATAAGGCCATTAACGGACCAATTTCCAGAATCTGAGAGCCGATCGACAGGACTTCGCTTTAACCTATTTCCGAGAAGAGTGAAATCGTTGAATTTTGAACATATTCCACTGATTTTCGAATTGATTTCGTGTATTTCCGCTAAGAGCGTGTGACGGAAAAATGAGTCGTCAAACAGTTTTTCGATATTTAATTTTACTTGACTCATGATTCACATACTTCACTTGATTCGATACTCTGTTCAATTACCGAGAAGGCTGCCTGGGCCATGTACAGCGAGGTGCTGTCGGAGTAGGAAAAATTACATTGATCAAATTCTTTCATCAAAAATTCATCGATTGCCTCCAGGAGGCACATTTTCATCCGGTTTTTTTCTAGTTCTGTCATGATTGCCTATTTTTAAGTGTATTTAATTCTCTCTCAACTATGATAAGCCGTTTAATGATGGGCTTTAGCTTGCGATGCTCGGCTTCGTACATCAACTTGTAATGTGCGGCCAGGCGCGTGGCCAGAAGCACGTCGCGCTGCGATTGCGTGGCGAACTTTCCCGTGCGATCTCTCACGTATGTTCTTTGCCTGACTGCAGGCTCCGGAAACAATGATAATTGTTGCATAATGTTTCATTTTTAGTTGATTTTGTTGAAGATTCAAAAGCAGGCAGCCCGGGGCTTCACAGCTTAGGCTGCTCAGGAAAAAAAAGTTATTGTGTAAGCTACTTTTCATGTCTTGTTTTTTAAAAGGGCGCATCGCCGTTTTCCTGGGCGAAAGGCAGGTTTTCCGGCTTTAACAGGCGTGCGGCGGCAGCCTCGAAATTATCGGGGTGACCAACCATGAAATACTCTACTCCACCGGACTTGTCGGTATCATCGGGGCGGCCGTCCTTGTCTACTTTCATGCAGAGGCCCGAAACAACATCGTACATGTGCGGGTTGAACAGGAGGCCCTTCCACTCGCAGTACTTGCGCAGCTTCTGCTTGAAGGCGTTGGCGGTGGTGTATTTGCGCTGCTCGGGGGCATAGTCTCCGTAACTGTCGGACATGTCCTTGCGACGGATCTGGACGTTTAGCTTGTCGGGATCGGAAAAGTACTCATCGGCCCAGGCGATGAATGATTCGCCCATGGCCTGGCGCAGCTGTCGCTGCTGGATGCGTTCACCCGGTGCTTCTACCACCCCAAAACGCAGGTAGAACTGGACGCACTCGGCAAGGAGGTTCCAGGTGAGGTTCCACTGTTCGAAATCCCACTCATCGAAAAAGAGGACGCCGAAATCGTCGACCGGCTTGTGCTTGTCGTTATAGAAATCGGAAAAGGCGATGCGCCACTGGCGATCGGAAAAAGAGGATCCTTCTCCATTTAGTCCGTGGTTTGTGGTGATGTAGAGCTTGGGGGAGTCGGCAAACGGGATTGTGTACCGGCTAAATCCTTTCTTGTTGATGTTCCAGTTGTTGGCTATGTTAGGAAACAGGAACTCAATGTTGAAGTTGACTCGGACGTCATCGATAAAAACACATTTTGTTTTCTCGTCAACTTCTTCCCAGAGGAACTGATCACCTTCGATGTCCTTAAATTTACCGTTAATATAAACCGATGGCATTACCTCCCGGAACAGTTCCCCAAGAAGTGATTTTCCTGAGCGACCGTTTGACTGCCCCACTTCGGACTGCTTACCGTCCATTGCGACGACAGCCTTGGCCACTGATTTGTCTTTTGCGGACATGACCATATACCCAATAGCGCATATCTTTGAG
>CAYGHY010000388.1:0-2555 GCA_964349435.1 uncultured Oscillospiraceae bacterium | reverse complement strand
GGGAGGCGAAGGTGGCTGCTGCTCCGCCGCACATCCCCGCGATGATCAGGGCAACTGCAAGCTGATGGGTAGAGGAGTCGTGCATGAGCATGAAAAAAGCGGAGCTACCCCAGAGCATACCAGATATGACAAGCCCCAGCGCTGCACGTGTACGCCATTGGTGACAGTGCGCAACCTTAGCGCGATCAGCATTGTAGAATATCGCCACTATGCTGCGTAGTGCAGCAAAGAGGATAACAAGCGAGAGCCATACAAGCAGTATCGTTTGCGGCACCAGGTCCCAGTGCAGAATCACGATTGCGGTGGAGTTTATACCAGTGGCAATAATCCCGACGAAAACCAGTCGGTAAATGACCTCCACCTGTTTAGCAAGAATTTTCTGTTTGTAGTCAGCCAAATTCATAACCTCACGATAAGCAGGCGTGCGTGGCAAGGGTGATAAGCTTCAATAGATATAACCGAATGTTTAATTTCAGACTGTGAACGTCCACTCGTGTTTGAGATAATGTCACTTTCCGGTGGTGGAATAGACTACATTGTAGGCAACACTCTTTGGATTGGGCGCCGGGGTTGAGGGAAGCGGAAGGAGGCCTAGGCCGACTGTAGCTTCCCTCAACCCCGGCGCCCGCGGAAAGTTGCAAAATAAATGACACAAAAAGCCGTTCGAATTCGACGTATCATCCCGGCAGAGAAGAAATATGCGATACTGGAAGAACTTCGACAAAGTACGGGGAACAAGTCCGAGATACTTCGTCGGGAAGGTCTCTACACCACCGATGTACAGCGCTACGAGGAGATAGCACGAGAGGGTGCCATCAGGGCTCTCGGATTGTCGAGGCCGGGTAGAAAGCCCTCTAAAGACGTTTCAGTGGCAGAACATGAGTCACTGAAGAAGGAACTCGCACGAAAAGAAAAGGCGCTGGGTGAATTGGCCGTCGAGTTTACAATCCTAAAAAAAAAAGTGAATGGGGAGTAGTCGGGGCGTTTAAAGCGACGCTCTGTACAGCCGATATGAAAACAGCGATAATCTCTGTAATCGATGAAGCCGTTAAAAAAGGAGTGCCGCAGTGGCGCGCATGCGAACTCGTCCAGATTGACGTACGCCGTGTGCAGCGTTGGCACGGTCGTGGCGGTCGGCTTGACGACATTGCACCGGGGCCGCTCCATGCGCCCCATGCACTGCTTGAGTGTGAGCGGGAAGCAATTCTGGAGATGGCTCTGGATGAAAAGTACGTTGACGATTCTCATCGGATACTCACCGCAAAGGCTGCGGATAACGGGTTGTTTTTTGTGAGTGCGTCGACGGTGTACAATGTTATGCGACTTGGAAACCTCACCGCCGATCGATGTAACCGATCACACAGGAGCGGTAGGAGCACGAAGCCGGACAGGCCTGAGCTGACTGGTCCGAATCAGCGTTGGTGTTGGGACATCAGTTATTGCCGGACAAGGGTTAAGGGGATATTTTTGTATCTGTTTGCAATGCTCGACGAGTATTCACGGAAAGTCGTTGCATGGAGAATTAGTTGGAACATTACGTACAAAGAGGCAATGGAGCTTTTGCAGGAAGGTCTTGAAAATGAAAAGTTGATCGATGTTGATGTTAGACTGCCGGATTTGATTAATGATCGCGGCACCCAAATGAAAGCCAAGGCATTTATGAAAATGTGTGCCAAACTGGGGATCGATCAGAAATTTGCCCGGCCAAGAACACCAAACGACAACCCATTTATCGAGTCGTTCTTTTCAACAGTCAAAGGCCATCAAGCATACCCTGAATATTTTACTGATGATATTGAAGCGATCGTCTGGTTTACCGAATTTTTCACCTTTTACAACACTGAACGATACCACGGAAAAATCGACTTCGTGACACCTGTTCAAAAACATACAGGGCAAGACAGGATAATAATAGAGAGGAGGGTTAAGGGAAACAAACTTGCTCGAATGGCAAGGCTTGAACAAAACCGGAAAACAGCGCCTATAAAAAAAGTGGCTCCGGTGGCCACCCGTAGTCTATTTTAAACGGAAAGACGACATTGACTGAAAAGCACGCCGCCACTGAATACAGTAACCTCTCTGTTAGTCAAAAAGCATTTTTGGACACTGCCGGAACTAGTATTGACATTGCTAGAACAGAATACGCAATGGGTGAATATTACCTGCAACAAAGTAGAAATGCAGCAAATATAGTCAATGCACAAAAATGGTTCATGGCATCTTTAGAAAAAGGCTACCAGCCCGCACTCCAAGGGCTGAGAAAATGCAGAGTAGATAGCAAGCCGACCTCAATAAAGTTCAAGGGGTTTTTTATTGGGATCGCAAGCACGGATGCCATTGAACTCATTGAAGATAAGTACCTGAGAGTTTTCGGGACGCCGAAACTTAATGAATATAGTGGTGATGAAGCAGGCGCTGCATATGTAATCGAAACTGAAGGTGGCGCTAAATTTCTCTTTGATAATTCACTGCGGCTTCTTAAGCTATATTGGCCGGAAGCTGTTGTAAACGCACTTTTCAACGTTACCGATTTTTCTGCCGCCGAACAGTTTGCT
>CAYGHY010000387.1:0-2566 GCA_964349435.1 uncultured Oscillospiraceae bacterium | reverse complement strand
TTAATTCTCTAACTTTGTACCACATAAATGCCTTTTTAAGGTGTTTACTTTTTAAAGCTTTCATATTGTTCGGGTTTCGTCACCTCTAATATGAAAGCTTTTTTTTGTTCTCTAAACTGGCACTTTTTGTTTGCGAAAAAGTGGTACTTCAAAGTTGCTACTTACATCCTAACCTCTTTTACCGATCACCGCTTACCGATTACCTTTTTTTACCCTGAGCCCTGCGCCCTGCGCTGGCCGAAGGCCCTTTGTCCCACTGCCCTTTTTTCTGCGCCCTGCGCCCTGCGCGGGCCGAAGGCCCTTTGTCCCCATACCGTGTAATTAGCAAATAAAAAAGTGTCATTTTTTCGCAATAGTAAAGTACCACTTCTTATGTCAAAAGTACCCTTGTGATCACGAAGGAGGTACGACTGAGTGATCACAAGGGTCCCGACCTACTTCTTCAGGATATCCTTACGATTTTCCATCCGATAACTGTTCCCTTCAAGTTTTACCACTTCGCAGTGGTAGAGCACTCTATCCAGTAGCGCGGTTGCAAGTACCTCATCCTCTAAAGCTTCAGCCCACTGTTTAGGTGATTTGTTGGTTGTGATTATCAATGATGATTGTTCATGCAGGTGATTCACCAGGTTAAAGAATGCCACTGCCTCATGCTTTTTCACAGGAAAGAGCATGATATCGTCGATGGCGATCAAATGGGCACGCAGGAACCTGTTATATGCATTCAAGGCCGAAGAAGTCATCTCCCTCATCTTTAACACATTTACCAGATCTTCCATGCTTGTAAAATAAGCCCTGTATCCTTTTAAAACAGCCTCATGAACCAACCCGGCAGCTATAAATGTTTTCCCCGTTCCACTTGGTCCCATTAATACAACATTGTATGCCTGCTCAAGCCACATAAGTTCTCTTAGCTCCTGCATTTGATTCTTTGTTATACCTGCTGAGAAGCTATAGTCATACTGATCCAGATCATGGTTTTTAGGCAGTCGGGCCAGCTTTATCCTGCGCTCCATATCACTTTTTTGTCTCTGCCGGACTTCCTTCTCAAGCAGATCACAAGTATAGGATAGATATGTCGGTTTATCTATTTGTGCCTGGTGGATAAATTTCTCGGCGTGATTACGCATCAACGTTAAACGCAAGTGATCCGCATATTGCTTTATCTTCTGTATCTGTTCCATTGTCATAAAATAGTTTCGTAAGTGGATATGTTGCTTGTCTTTGGAATGATATCAAGTGCGTCCAGCCCGTTCTTTATGGTTATTTCTGGTAGGATCATTGTTACTTTTGATGCTTTCGATTCTGTCTGGTAATGCCGCGCAACTTCAATAAATTTATTGGCATTATAAAGATTGTTTTCCATGCAAAAGTCAAGTGACTGCACTAAGAAGTCCTTCTCGAAAGAGGTAATGTGCTTTTTTATTAGCAGCATATTATCCCGAAAATATCGCGGTTTTTCCCTTGAGATCATCTCAATGTACCACTTGCTTTTTTCCTTATCCGGCATCATGCCTATAATTTCTTCTTTTAGTGTTAGGATACTTTGACTCTTATCCCTCACGTGATCGCTGTTACGCACAGTCATTCCTCTACCCAGACATAGAGGATGAATAGCAAGCAGATCCTCATCAGGTGTATATAACCAGAGTTCTTCTGTGTTTTCTTTAACTAGGACTACTGTTTCAGGTCCTTTATAGGTGCCAACAGGAAGTGTGTAGAAGTTACTTCTGAAGCTTATTGTATTATCTTTTCTCACTTTATATCGTGGCAGAGGTGTCGGTGCCAAAATCAAAGGATGTGCTTTAAGAGGCAGTAAATATTTACGTTCTGTCTCCCATTCCAGGGCAGGAACCTTCTTTGTACCACTGTGTACTTTTGCGTTGGCTGTCCGCGACAACCAAGCCATTGCCGACTCGTTGAGTCTATCTTCACCCTCATAAATACGACCCCGGAGAAAGTTCTTTTTTACATATCCTACCACATTTTCAACTTTCCCTTTACTCTCCGGATCCGATTTCCGGCAAAAAATTGGCTTAAAATCCATCTGGCCACAGTAAGCACTAAACTCTCTGGTCAGAAGAACGTCTCCCAGATTCTCGTCAATTACTAAAACCCTGTCCTGGTCGTAAATAATTTCTTTGGGCTGTCCTCCAAAATACTCAAAAGCCTTCTCATGTGCATTTATAGAGTCATTGGAAGTAAGCGGACTGTTCTTGAAGTGTACAAATTTCTGTCGCGACCTGCAAAGTACCAAAATGAAAAAATAAACTTTCTTCCGACTAGCCCCATTTGTAAGCATGTTGTATTCCCCAAAGTCTGCCTGTGCCTGCAAGCCATATTCGGTTTCCGGTAATTTCTGGTATTGCCTGAGCTCGGTTGACTGTTTCTTTATTCCATGTTCATACCTTATATTCTGAACAAAATTGTACACCGTTTTGCTATGTACAACCGGCAGATGAGGATATTCCTCCTTCAACCGGTCCTCTACCTGCGCTGCAGAAAGATAGGGGTGCTTATCCAACAGACTATGCACATAATCATAATAAGCATTCAGCTTTTTGGG
>CAYGHY010000386.1:0-2573 GCA_964349435.1 uncultured Oscillospiraceae bacterium | reverse complement strand
GTTTTTCAACGAAATGACATATTGCCACAGAAACTCACGTTGAGACCGTAGTATTGATGTCAAGAGTGGATGGATAGTGGGTCTGGAAAGGCTTGAAATATAGGGATTTTGAGTTTTTGTTGTTAAAGAGCCGGAGGTCGAAAACTTTGATTTTATCGCTCTGTGGGAACAAGTCCATAGGGCGAATTTTGGAGCGTACAGAGCAGATTTGATGTCATAGTCTGGTGACAGAGCAGGTTAGATGTCAGAGGTTTACGAGAGAGCAGATTGGATGTTTTTTAGATTTACCGAGTTTGACAGAGCAGGTTAGATGTAATGCATAAAGAGAGTAAAGAGAGTATTTGCAGTGATAAAAAAGTATTGACTATCACCATTGGGTGTTAGCTTTTCCTTATATTTAGACTGATTTATCAGCGCTTTTAGTGGCAATATATGCACAAACATTATTTTGAAATTTATCTATTTTATACTTATATATACTTGAAACTTTTTTGACATGTGATTCGTCTAATTAGTGAAAGAGAAAAACTTCATTTAATTGCAGAAAGGAAAATGAAAATTGATTTATAAAATGAAAAAAAGGAAAACTGTCTATAAAGTGTGGTTGGTTATCTGTTGTTTGTTGCTTTGCACAAGCATAGTGCAGCCCGCTTTGGCAGAAATAGAGGGTGGTTTACGCGTTCTGCATGAATATGACATCCGTATCTTGATGAACGGCAACTATCTTAATACAGATGTTATGCCGGAGATATCGAATAAGCGGGTTGTTATGTTGCCATTGAGGGCAATTTTTGAAGCAGCAGGTTATACTGTAAGTTTGGATACAACTGGCAAACAGGAGATCATACATCTGCTGAACGGTGAAATACTTGCATTGGACATTACAAATGGTAAGGCTTATCTATCAGGCACAGAGGTAGGAACTTTTCCGTACAAGGTAAAAAACGGAAGAACTATGACGACTCCAGAGTTCTTTTCATTAATAGATGGTATTGATGCCAAATATGATGTGGCAACCCATACTGTAATCATCTCCGTTACACCGGCTCGGCCAAATGAAGTTATTTTTTATAATCTCGGTGATAAGCTTATCACCTTACCTTCCGGTAAGAAACTGAATATTACATTCAACGGTGCACTTGCTGTTCCTGAATCGAATAATAATCCAGTGGTAATGATTTTACATGGTTCCCATCCTATGGAAAAAGCCGCAGATAACCGCTATGATCTCGGTTTTTCCTATCTGTTGAAATCCCTTGCATCCCAGGGAAATGTGGCGTTAAGCCTAAATGTGAATTTGCAATATTCACTCCTTGACGGCGAGCCCATAGGTCAGGAACGCTTAATCACCATTTTCGAAGAAACCCTGGCCGCACTTAAACTGGCTAATGACGGGAAGTACAACGGCTTTGGAGCCGATCTAACCGGCAAACTGGACTTGTCAAATCTGGTATTGATTGGTCACTCGCGGGGTGGTGGTGGAACATTTTATGTAGCTGATGCTTTGGAGAAAGACCAGGACGTGAAAGTAACAGGTCTTGTGGCCATCGCACCTACGGACATATTTCTCGAGGATCTTAAATCAACCGATATTCCAACTGCGTTCATTATAGCAGAGCTAGATGGCGATGTGGTAAGCCTAGACGGTTTTACCTATTTCGACGTATTGGCAAGTAAACCTAATAGAAGCAACGATGTGCAGTTAGTGTATCTTTACGGTGCAAACCATAACGCTTTTAATGAAGGGGTTGTACCGCAAGATATGGGGAAAATATGGTATACCGGCGAAATTAAAACCATTTCAGCCAAAGAGCAGCGAGATTTTACAACAAAATATATTATTGCTTTCACCAATGCCGTGACTTCCAGAAAACCTCTCCATAGAATTGCCAATAGCTTAGACGAGAAACTGTTTGGATATAAAGTAATGGTGAGCAATAGTTTAGCTGGAAGCATAAAGCTATTTGGCGCACATGATAATACCGTGACCGCAAACCGTGCTACCTTAGAGCAGGTAATCAGCAGCAATATGATGCCCAAAAATACCGCTGGACTATTTAATCCAGGTGGTTTTAGCCAAAATATAGAGCTGTTAAAAATAAGCTGGAAAGAACAAGGTGCTTATGTCGTTTTTGCAATGAGCGAGGCGATGCGAGACCTGAGCAAAATGGACTTGTTAAGCCTATACCTTGCACCAGATTCTACAAGCCCGTTGAATAACAAGCAAAATCAGAGCTTCCGCGCGGAACTAGTGGATAATAAAGGAAAAGTTGCATGGTATTTAATAGATAACAATACTCCAGCCTTGGCCTACCAGGACGGCGAACCTATTTTTAATGATGAGATTTTTTCTACAATTACACCGCTAGGGATTATTGGAATTCCAACTGCCGAATTTAATCAAGTCAATCTTATCGATCTGACTCAAATCAAAGAGATTAGACTTCATTTTTCGGAAAACACAAGCGGCTCCATCATGGTACGTTCTATCTTTGCTACGATGGCTACTCCTATACCAGAATCAAAACCAGAAAGTAAAGAGAGTAATGCCGCTTATATGATAGTTACCTTAG
>CAYGHY010000385.1:0-2574 GCA_964349435.1 uncultured Oscillospiraceae bacterium | reverse complement strand
GATGAACTCGTTCACAACCTTATTGCTGATAAATTCCTGCGGTGCGTTTGAGAGATTGTGCCGTTGCACCACAATCCCGTTTTTCTTTAATGTATTGAGAAGCGTTGAAATTCTGAGCAGTTCGGGGTCAACACCAACCCCGCAAAGTCCTGTTGAGCAGCACATGGCTGGCTCATAGATAGACATTTTTTTCATGGAATGCATCTCCTTAATAGATTATTTGTTATCAATCATAGGTTGAGGAAACCAATGCTTTGTTTTGTTTGCAATCTTGACAAGCACAAGCATGACCGGCACTTCTGTCAGCACACCTACAATAGTTGCCAAAGCAGCGGGTGATTTTGCGCCAAATAGAGAAATGGCCACAGCGACTGACAATTCAAAGAAGTTTGAAGCGCCTATCATACCGGCAGGGGCCGCAATATCATGCGGTAGCTTCCACCACTTTGACCAGAAGTATGCGATAAAGAAAATAAGGAATGTTTGGATAACAAGCGGCACGGCGATCATAAGAATATCCAGCGGTTGAGATAAAATAATCTCGCCTTGGAAGCTGAAAATAATGATCAGGGTCAGTAATAAGCCGATTGTCGTCACGCCGTTCCATTTAGGCAAAAACTGCTTGGTGAAGTATTCTGCGCCTTTCTTCTTTATCACCGTTGAACGGGTAATAGCGCCCAAAGCAAGCGGAACAGCGACAAAAAGCACAACAGAGAGTATCAGGGTATCCCAAGGCACTTGTATGTCAGACACACCCAGCAAAAAAGCGACAATCGGCACAAAAGCGACAAGGATGATCAAATCGTTAGTTGCGACTTGAACTACCGTATAGGCCGGATTTCCTTTGGTCAGGTGGCTCCATACAAAAACCATCGCCGTGCAGGGGGCGGCTCCAAGCAAAACAGCTCCAGCCAAGTATGCTTTCGCAACATCCGCAGGCATTACGTTTTTGAATACTACATAGAAGAAAAAGCTGGCAATCGCAAACATTGTAAAGGGCTTTATCAACCAGTTTGTCACCCAAGTAACGTATAGACCTTTTGGATTCTTCCTGACGTTTTTAATGCTCGTAAAATCTACCTTCATCATCATGGGATAGATCATGAGCCATATCAGTATGGCTATGGGTATAGACACCTGGGCATATTCAAATCTGCCTAAGAAATCAGGTATAGCAGGTAAGAATTGACCAATCAGTACACCGATACCCATACATAATATGACCCATAATGTAAGGTATTTTTCAAAAAAACCAATGCCCTGTGCTTTTTCTTTGCTCATTGTAATCTCTCCTTTTAATATGGTTTTTTATTGCAACTGCACAGTCCCTGTGCTTTGCACTTCTGATATTCTTCGCAGTCCGAAAGATAGGACGGAAGCTCCTTGAGTCCGTGTTTTAGATATTCCCATAACTCTTTATTTTCCTGAATAAAGCGATTGTTCATTTTGTAATATGTCCATTGTGCGTTTTTATAGCTCTCCAGTATTCCACTCTTCTTCAAAGCCGTCAAATGGCGCGAGGCGTTGGATTGCGTCATTTTCAGGCAGGCTTCAATTTCACAGACACACAATTCGCTTTCCAGTAACAGTGATAATATCCGCAGCCTGCTTTCTTCGGACAACGCCTTAAAAATATCCACCATATCATGCACCTCCTTTATTCGCACATGAGCATGCACTCATATAATATGCCCTTGAAAGGCCATTCGTTACAATGGCCCAAAGATAAATCTTATTTTTTGCCGTGTGTTGTACTGTACTGCTTCTGTCCTCCCGAAAGGTTAAACACCCGCTTAAAGCCTTTATTGATTAGGATATTCTGCGCCGCATTTCCGGTCGTCCCCTTATTGCAATAGGTGACGGCAACCGCGTCTTTATCCAGCGATTCGGCGGCTACCCGTAATTTGCCATGGGGGATGCTCTCGGCAGTTTCAATATGGTTCTTCTCGTACTGCGCGACAGCCCTCGCATCAATCAGCGTGTACTTTTCCCCGGACTGCATCAGCGCGTCCAATATCTGCGCCGTCATCAGCGGCCTGCCTCTGTGAATGGCATTGTCCAGAATCATGCCGGTGTACAGCACCGGGTCTTTCGTCGTGGAAAACGGTGGAGCGTAGGCCAGATCAAGATGAAAGAGGTCTGCTACATTCGCCTTGAAGGTGATCGCCGTTACAAACACGTCGATCCGCTTGTCAACGCCCTCCGGCCCAACGATTTGCGCACCTAAGAGCCTGCCGGTTGCTTTGTCAGCGATCCCTTTGATGACCATTTCCTTGCCGTGCATGTATTCGGGCTTGCTGGGCTTGATGTTATGGCATACCACGACCTCGTAGCCATGCTCCGAGGCTTCACGCTCAGAAAGACCAGTCTGCGCCACTGTCATATCAAAAATCTTAAAGATTCCCGTACCAAGAATGCCCCGGAATTCCAAATTGCCGCCCGTCATGCTGTCACCGGCGATCCTGCCGGTTTTGTTGGCGGTAGAGCCTAATGGCCGGTAGACCGGCTTTCCCGTTACCACATGAAATTGCTCAATGCAGTCGCCACAGGCGTAAATATCCGGGTGATTGGTCT
>CAYGHY010000384.1:0-2577 GCA_964349435.1 uncultured Oscillospiraceae bacterium | reverse complement strand
AAATAAGATCAAGGTAATGATCCGGATCAAGAATCCATTTGTTGTTTCCGTAAGATCGTTCATGTTTGGCGATCTTCTTTGTGCCGGTAAAAATCTCCACCCGATCCGCATGGAGCAGGACTTTCACGCGATATCCGGCATAACCACTCGGTACGGAATATCTGTTTTTATTCACAATGACCGTGGCATACTTATCGACCCGACCGGAGGAAGCCTGGAGATTGCTGAAAACAGTTGAGGGAAGGGCGAGAAGATGTTCCTTCTCTTCTTCATACAACGCGCTCACGCTCCGATCACGACCGGCCATCTTGTGATGCCCATAGGAAACGCACTGCCGAAGAATCTTCTCGTTTAGATCTGCAAGAGAGTCAGCCTCTGGAACAGGAACCATGTAATTGCGACGCGAAAAACCGACCAATCCTTCAACGCCGCCTTTCTCGTGACCACTGTCGGGATTACAGAAACGCGCCTCAAAACTGTAATAAGCCTTAAGCTTACCAAACCCTTCTTGCTCAATCCGATTCCTGCCCAGTAAAACCTTCCGCACGGCAGTCGTTAAATTGTCATAAATCAGCACTGGGAAAACGCCACCAAAAAAAGCAAAGGCATGGATATGGGCATCAAAAAATACCTGCTGACGCTCACAAGGATAAAACCGTACAAAGTGCTTCCCGGAATATTTACTGCGCATACAGAAGAACTTGAGACGAACCTCTACCCCAGCAAGAATCGCTGTCGCCGTCCCCCAGTCTACTTCCCCTTCATAACCAGCCTCCGGATCGCAGGGAATAAAAGCACTGGGCGTTGCGATTCCCAAACTCAGCTTGGCTGACCGCACATAGCGGCGAACCGTCGGCTCGCTCCCTTTATAACTATGCTCTTCCACTAAACGATTATAAATCCGGCGTGCTGTGTGTCGCTGTTTCTTGGGATTGTCTTTGTCTCCCTCAAGCCAGCCGTCGATAATCGCCAGATACTTGTCCAATACAGGATAGGGTTGATGCTGCCGCTCTTTGTAACCCCACGGCTCACCGCGTATCGCCTTCTTGATGGTGTTTCGGGAATGTCTCGTCATCCTTCTATGTAAAAAAGCAAGCCCCGATTTTTACATAAGGGAAATGACGTATATTTTTTTTCTAATGATCAAGTGTGAAGCAATCTTTAAAATCAATCTTCTATTAGCAGACAGACCGTGAAGACGTCGCTGCATGATCTTGGTCAGGTTTTAAAGGGTGGGCTCGCAGTCTCGCGAATAGCAGACTTAAATGACAAGCTGCAGGAATGACAATGCGTTGCCCACGAATCCATGATTATAAGATTGCCCCAACACCCCCTGTTCTTTAATAATTAAACAACTGCCGGAACATATTCTTGCCGATTTTGCAGAACAAATCGGATACGGTTTAAAAGTTTCCTGGCAATATGCACAATGGCTTGCGTCTTTTTCATTCTTATAGAGAGCTTATTGAAAGCCATTATCAATGCCGGATCTTTGCGCACAGCGATCCAGGAAGATTCAATGAGCAATCCCCTCAGGGCGGCATTTCTCCGGAAAGTGATACCAGTAGAATATTCCGTTTCGCCACTTGATTTTATGTCCGGAACCAACCCAGCATAACTGGCCAACTTATCCAGGGAGGAGAATCGGGAGATATCGGCAAGCTCGGTCAACAAAATCATGGCCGTAAGCGTGCTGATGCCCGGCACGGATTTCAAAAGAAGAACATCGGCTCGATATTCTTCCGTTCTGGATAAACTCAATATGGCCCGGTTAAGATTGGCAATGATTTGTCGAAGGTGTGTTAACTCCTCAAGATGCGCCCTGAGGGCAAAATCACCACTGGCCCTTTCCATGCGTAGAGACTCTATCCAGTTGATAAATTGCCTGGACCAATGACTCTCTTCAGGAATCGTGATGCCGTAAAAAAATAAGATCGACTTTATCTGGTTCTTGCACCGCGTTTGTTTTCTCACCATGCTCTGACGGGTGCGCACCAGACTGCGATCTTCCACTTTCACTCTGGAAGGAACGTAAATGCCTTTGATTTCACCATTCCGAAGTCCTCGGGCAAGTTTTCGGCAATCTACTCGATCCGTTTTGCCGGCCCTTTCTTTATCTTTTGTTGGAACATCGGCAGGGTTGACGACCATACAATCGATTCCTTTTTCTTTTAATTGATCATGGAGCCAGAAACCACTAAAACCGGCTTCATAAACCGTATGATAAGTCGCTCCCGGAAAAGTTCTTTGCAAATAACATGTAAGTTTCTCAACCTCCGGGGGTTGGGTAAAGGTTTTATGTTCAAACTGTTCGGTTTGTATGCTCACACTCCAACTCTTCTTATGGACATCCATGCCTACGTAAATGTGTTGACCGCTGAAATCAAGTTTGTTACCTTTATCCATGGCAAGTCTCCTTTAGGTTTGTTTTTGTTTTGGCGAACAAAATATACCATTTACAATTGAGACTTGCCTTTATATTTTTTTATCATAAGGTCTCGCGAATACCCTGAAGGGCACGAGCGCGGGAATCCAGTATTATTAACCGTTTCGAGAGACCTGGCATAACTGTATAAA
>CAYGHY010000383.1:0-2636 GCA_964349435.1 uncultured Oscillospiraceae bacterium | reverse complement strand
CGGTAATCCTTGCCAAAACATTGGGTGAAGAATTCAAACCCGCTATGACGGCAGGTCACTCGCTAGGCGAATTCTCAGCACTGGTAGCTGCGGGGGCACTCACTTTCGAAGATGGTCTTAAACTTGTTTATAAACGTGCGTTGGCCATGCAGAAAGCATGCGAGGCGGAGCCCTCCACTATGGCAGCCGTACTTGCATTGCCAGATGAGAAAGTAGAAGAGATTTGCGCTTCCATCGACGAGGTGGTGGTGCCGGCCAACTTTAACTGTCCGGGGCAGATCGTTATCTCCGGAAGCATTGCAGGCGTGGAAAAAGCTTGTGAACTGATGAAGGAGGCGGGTGCCAAGAGAGCCCTGCTGTTGAAAGTAGGAGGAGCCTTTCACTCTCCGCTGATGGAGCCTGCACGTTTGGAACTGAGTGAAGCCATCGAGGCCACTGAAGTGATTGCACCCCTCTGTCCCGTTTACCAGAATGTTTCCACCATTGGGGAAACCGCTCCGGCGGTAATAAAGGCTAACCTGATTGCCCAGCTCACCTCACCAGTAAAGTGGACACAGTCGGTGCAACAGATGATTGCTGACGGTGCCACAGAGTTTGTGGAACTGGGACCAGGCAGTGTATTGCAGGGACTGATCATCAAGATCAATAAGGAGGTTACCGTCTCCGGCAAACAGTAAAAAAGTAACCGTCAGGAATGGGGAATTAAGCTTTCTTAGTGACCTGTTCTTGGCGGAAACGAAATTAGGCTATACATTTGCCAGAAACAATTAAATGTATTTGATATGCAAAAAATTGGCTTACTCATTTTCCTGTTCCTGGTGACCATCCTACAAGGATATGCCCAGGATGAAGAGTTTTTCGAGGCCCCCGATTACCGGCAAATTGAACGAAACGTGAAAGAAGCCTCCTCGTCTTACTACTATCCCAAGCTGCTGGAGAAATATCTGAATAGTGACGCAACCATGACACCAGAAGAGGGAAGACACCTCTACTTCGGATATGTCTACCAACCGAACTACATCCCCTCAGATACATCACGTTACAACAGATTGCTAGCCGATGTGCTTACCAAAAGTTCCTTTTCTGATGATGATTTGAACCGAATTCTTGAATATAGCGAATCACTTCTGAAGGAAGACCCTTTCAACCTACGGGCATTCAACGCCAGGATGCTGGTCTACGCGCAGCATAACGACACTGAGGCATACAAGGTTATCGCCCGGAAGCGGCGTATAGTACAGGATGCCATCGTGGGCAGCGGTGACGGTATGTCGGATAAAACACCCTTCTATGTGATCAAGGTGTCGCATGAGTATGACATCCTCCCCTTCCTTGGCTTCACCTTTGGAGGTGATGACAAAATTCTCAAGGGGAACAAGGTTAATTACCTGTCACTTGGGAAGAACCGCTTCGGCGTAGAAAGGATCTATTTCAACATTGAACCGGTATTTAGACACGTGAGTAAACACGGAGGCGGAAAGATTTAATCTATTCTTTCTCCCGGCGAATCAGAGCAAATCGAGTGGGCTTTTAATCATTGATTGGGCAATATCGGCAGCACCTAACTTCCTAACTTTTCATAACGAAAAACGTTATTCAATAAACATATTTATTGTGACACCATTGGCCTTAATGTCAATTAAATTCTGAACGGATGAAAAGTATCGTGAATTGGGGAGTTTTAAGTACTGCAAAAATTGGCAGAGAGCAGGTAATACCGGCTATTCAGGCAAGTAGATACAGCCGCGTTTTGGGAATCGGCTCTGGAAACAGCGATTTTGCAAAGACAATTGCATTGCAACATGGGATAGAACGGGTTTATGATTCCTACGATAAAGTTTTAGAAGATCCGAAGATTGAGGCAGTGTATATACCCCTACCCAATCATCTGCATGTGGAGTGGTCAATCAAAGCACTAGCTGCAGGGAAACATGTTTTGTGTGAGAAACCGATCGGACTTAATTCCGCTGAAGCAGAAAAATTATTAAAAGCATCAGAACGATTTCCTCATTTGAAAATAATGGAGGCATTCATGTATCGTCATCACTCACAATGGCATAAAGTGAAGTCGATTGTTGACAACGGAACCATTGGAAAGATCAGGAGTATAAATCTATTTTTTTCATACTATAATATTGACCCAAATAATATCAGGAACAAGATAGAAATAGGAGGCGGTGCTTTGATGGATATTGGTTGTTATTGCATTTCCTTTTCAAGATTCATCCTCAACTCGGAGCCGGAAAAAGTGTTCGGAATGATGGACCTGGATCCTGAGATGAAAACTGATAGGTTAACGACTGGAATTCTTTCTTTTTCAACAGGAACAACCGCATCCTTTACATGTTCCACCCAATTAATGCCCTATCAACGAGTCAATATTGTAGGCGAAGAAGGCAGGATTGATGTGGAAATACCTGTAAATGCACCATTTGACAAGATGATTCGTGTCTGGATTCACACCAACGAATATACAGAAGAAGTCACGTTTAACCCTGTAAACCAATATACGCTGCAAGCTGATTATTTTTCAAGAGCCATCATTGAAGATCGCACCATTGAGTTTGCACTGAATGACTCCATTCAGAACATGAGAGTGATAGATGCCATTGTGAAAAGCAACAAAGAAGGTAGAT
>CAYGHY010000382.1:0-2644 GCA_964349435.1 uncultured Oscillospiraceae bacterium | reverse complement strand
GTTCAGGGAGAGCTGATGTAGTTCTCCCTGCTCCACATACTGATGATTGCCGGTCGGCCGACCCGTCAATTTCCGGACAACTAACACCGTCTATTCCTGGACATTGTGGGCTGGCAGTAACACTACAGAACAAATACCGATACGGATGAGTTGATACTAAATATGATGTTTACTCTGAGTCACCTTAATATCTGGATACTTCTTCACTAGTTCTTGAATACTATTCTTAGCAATACCCGAATAGCCAATAACGACTACTTTTCCGGTGCCCTCGTCTGATATTCGTATCCTAGGTTTACTTTGAAACCCCGCCTCCACCATATGGCAATTCCTGGATGGTTAATTTTTCTTCCCCTGTTTAGAGGTGTGCGCATAAAACCCGACCAGATGTCGGATCATCGAAACGTCGGGCAAACCTTAAGAGGGCTTGACCTTCACTATAGCTTCCAGCTCAAAAACGCCTTCCTTCAGCTCATCCGTCTTTGCACCTGTAAACCACTGACACTTGGCACCAATCTCTTCAGTATAATATCCATATTTACCAATACCAACAACTGTCATATTCGGTCCACCAGATTTCAGCCTAACAATGTCGCCCTTCTTAATGTCCTCAGAAGTCATGAACAACCCTCCTTCCCAATATTAAACACTGTACCTAACTTTCGTTGACACATGGAACTCCTCATTTTAGATAATATTCTACATAGAACCTCAGATTCCTGTTTTCGCCATTACAATTGTTGAGACACTCAATCTCTGCAGGAGCTTTCGGTCGATACGGGTAGCAAATGAACAAAAACAGGAAAATTTAATCGTTGCGATGGGGTTACCTTCGGCTCTCCTTCATGGCTAGTGATTCAAATTCCTCGATGTAGAGAGCAGTCACTTCACGTGCTAACGACTCCAGTTCATCGTTACGCAGCTCTATCGGTACCGCTAAGAAGGGATCAACGACATAGAGGCGTAAACAGTACAACTTCTTGTCGCTAAGAAGCTTAGTCTTTAAACTTTTTCATACCTTATCTATTCGACGTTGATGTCAAAAATCATGCTTGAAGTGGCAACTGTTTTCGGAGCTTTTCAGGATTTCTCACACAGGCTCCTAGTCTACTTGTGCTTGAAAACCTGAGTTCCGTCTGTGTCAGTTCTATACACTTGCATTTTAGTGTAATCCCGATAACGCCTTAAGGCTGTGTCACTAGGTACATTGGAATGAACTCCTGACTTCGTGGAAACAATTGTGTAAATAGGGTTGACCTCCTTAATAAACTCCAAGTTTGCTCCTTCTATTGAACCATGGTGACTTGCGTGAAGAACATGAGTGTTCGAAACAGTGTATTCTGCCCGAACCTGTTCCAAGGCCCAATCAGATGCGTCTCCACAGAAGATATTTCTGGTTCCGCCAGACTCAATCATTACCACTAGACAACCGTCATGCAATTCCCTAGTCGTAATTTGGTTTAGAGTTTTAGGAGGATTCAAAATATAGAAGCTCCAACCACCAACAGTGTCATATACCGAACCGGACCGATAAGGGCTGTATCTCTTTGTACCCTTTCCAACAAGTTTTCCCACTAGATTTTGATAAGCTTGCCAATCCTTATATTCTACACTGGTATCCCCGTACTGCCTATCATAAGGACTTTCCCATATTTCACTGACAGCAATCCCATTATCAAGCAGGTGGTTTATCCCCACAAAGTGGTCTTTGTGCTGATGGGTAATAATAAGGACATCAATCTTCTTGCCAGGAAGATGGTCTATAATCTGTTCCCCGTAATCTTCTGATTGATAAGCGTCAATCATTATAACTGCGCTATTCAACTCCAAAATTGTACAATCCGCACATCCGACACGTAGAAATCTATAGATATTAGCCAGTTGCTTTTTCTCCTCTCAAAGGTGTTCTTAACTCTCGATACAGACTTGCCACCAGAAAAAATATAGAAAGAACGATAAGATTCCACCGATCCAAAAGTAATCTACAATAGGCTTATCCCAATCATACGCAATCGTAATTGCTACGTAAAAGCTTAGCGCAAAATTGTGACAAAACACTGTTGGTGCCGGAGACCTCAGTTCATTTTCTTTTCTTTGTACCACGACAAGAATGTAACAAAAGGAATTTCGTCAGTCATTTTCTTGAAGTAGTCTATCGCTTTGCTCATTATGACTGTTGTAGCACCAACCAAGAGCAGTAGAACTAAAGATTCCCAAACATATACTACCCACCACGGCGACAGAATGAAATATAACATTTTCAGGCTTAAAAAGGCAAAATACAACACCCCTACGCATACGATTGCGCGGTGGAAATTGGCAATTGCTACAAAAACACTGCGGGTACCCATTCTATCAGCTATCGGGCCGAATACTAAGTAAAAGACCTCATCGTTCTTCAACTTACGAGCATCGATACCATAGAACTCCTCAAAAACTCGGTAAAATTCATCAGCTAGAACAGGAGAAAAGGCAATTGCATAATGCCTTCCCTTCAAAGACTGTCCGTTGGTCACGGTAGTCCGGCAACCTGGAAAAGAAATAAGCCAACTAGTAATCAACCTGATTACCTTACTGCGAGCTAAATTTTGAATTGCATGCCCAATAACATAGCCTACAGTCAAAACGATTAACAGGTCATAGT
>CAYGHY010000381.1:0-2652 GCA_964349435.1 uncultured Oscillospiraceae bacterium | reverse complement strand
TCTTGATCTAGAAAATAAAATTCATATTTGGATGCCTTGGAAGTATTGCCATCAACTCCGTCATTCCAACGTTTCTCCAGCAACAGACCAGGTGCGAAACCTCTTATGTGTGCTGTCATTTTATATTTCATTCCATGTTATGGTATTTTATACATTGATATATACAAAGCGGGGCGGAGAAGGAATAAACGTTTCTGCTATATTGAACCTTTTGGCATTGAACCTAGACAAGAGGCTTCGGCTTCTTGTGTGCAAATTTTTCACTAAAGCGTTTTGGAGTTATATTCTTGGTAAACGATTAATGAATTTGGCATCTGCCATGGCACAAAAGTAAAAATGGCTCCCGTTAAGGAAGCCCTCCTCAGGCTGAAGAAATGGCTAGAATGAAAGGAACCGAAGGAATGGCAGGAAAACGGGGAATGATACATAGGTACTATCTCATAACCCTAGTTTCAGAAAAGAGAACCAACCACAGAAGCCGGTTCTCTACTATTTGCGGGAATTCTACCTGGCAAAGCCAAACACAACATGTGTCATAATCTTGACCGGCTCTCAACAAAGTATGAGCTATTTGATCTGCTCCACCTTGTATCCGTTACCCTCCAGTTGGGTGATAATCCCATTTTTACCCTCCATGTGCCCTGCGCCTACCACAATAAAATATGTTTTCTTCATCGGATCAGCAAGATATGTCTTGGTCTTTTGATACATATTATCGTTTCTTGTTGTCCACAATTTTTCATTATATTCCTTTGCCTCTACAGAACCATCATCCTCCATAAGCACCAGCTTTTCAATTTCGGCAGCATCGCCTGTTTTCCAGGCTTTCATGATGGAAGAAATCGCTTCGGTTTGCTTTTGCTGGATGCTCTTGTCGGGTGTAAGCGTAGCTGTCAGATACTGCTCCTGGAGCTTTTTCGAAAAGGAATCAAACATATCGACCTGAAACTTTAGCCCTTCAATCTCTACTATCGTCTTTTTGCCTGTCGCTTTTGCCGTAAAGTACAAATCTACCCCGAGGTTGGCACTGTACGAATTCTGCGCAAGCTGTACATTTTGCACCAGCATGGCTGCGTACCATGGCTTTAGCTTATTATACACCTCCGGTTTCAGACCCAGCGGTGTTACCACTCCTACAAACCGGTCATATACATCCTTTGGCACATTCTTATCAAGTGTATCTTCTCCGGTAAACATCATTTTCTGTTGCATATACTTAATTCCATCGTTCTGATTGGCAATATCCGCCTCAACAACAAGCGCATTTGATTTGTCAAAAGCAGTGAGTATAGCCTTCGATATAGGGTATATGGATGGATTGGCTACGTGGATCGAGCCCAGCAAGTAGACCGTACTATCCTCATCACTTGCTTTCCACAACAATCCTTTGGAATCATTCCCGGTTTCATATACAACAAGCTCATAAGCTCTTCTTGCAAAAACCATCAGCTCCTGTCGGCTGCACGGCGCTGAAAGCCCAAGCACATTGTCGCCTCTACCCTTGAGAAGCTCCTTTGCAACAGCATATTTCACTGCTGCAAGCGAAGCCGCTGGGATCTCCTCAGCATCCTTACTCGTCAGCTTGATGCTTGAGTCAAGCTTCAAGCCCAAATTTGCCGTTTTTAAAACATTATATATTACATCAACCATTTCCAACCTTGTTGCTTCTCTTTTTGGCTCAAACTTGCCTTCACCTGTTAAGATTTTGATTGCACATGCTGCTAATACTGCAGGACTGTCAGTGTCAGTATACGGGCTCTTTCCCACCGGCTTAATGGGTTTGCCTGTTATTCTCTCATAAAGATTAACACCTACAGCGTACAATTCTTCACGATTCACCTTTGAAGCATATTTTGCAAACATGTCCTGACGTGCCAGCCCATATATTGCCGACCAATTAACGCCGTCAAATGCCCATGCGCTCGGTTGCTCAACAGGTGCTGGCGCCGTCTGTGGCTGATCAGCCGCAAACACACCGGTCTGTAATGCGAGTAGCAGGGAGAGCGCCATCAATACAGCTAAGATCCTAGTTGCCTTTTTCATAAATTTACATTCTCCTATCGTTTTATTATAAAAAGGAATATTAAGTGGTTTTCGCTGTAGTATCAATTATGTAAGGTCGATCCCACCTATATATCCTTATTTACTTGCTTTTATTTACTTGCTTGCTTTTCTCTTATTATTCTTAATATCCTTCCAATGCCAATAAAGAGCAGGAATGTACCTGCTGCTAAAAAAACAATAATACTAGAATAGTTAATACTATCAGGTAAGATTGTAATTCTATTTGCAAAACGCATGCAAGATATCCCAAACATTAATAAAATACCACAGTACTCAGCCCTCGCCAGTTTTTCTTTACCGACGCTGTAAGCGTACTTGATTAAAAGCAAAACAACCAGTACAATCGATATAGCAAAAACATTTGAAAAAATCTCTTCTGAGCCGTTCCTAACAACAAAAATCATAAGTGCATTTAACAATATAGTGACAACTGAAAAAAAATATATCCAATATACTCCCGGTTTGTCTTTCATAAGCAAACACCTCGTATTCTATATTTTGTATAAGTATACGAGGACATTATTCTTATCATCTGAAACGGCTTTTTGAAATGATACTCACTTGAAGATTCAATGGTCTTGTCAATTG
>CAYGHY010000380.1:0-2658 GCA_964349435.1 uncultured Oscillospiraceae bacterium | reverse complement strand
ATGTCTTTCCGTGGAACGTTGTCTCGAATGGACAAACCCACCGAAGAGGAAATCAAACAGGCTATTAAGAATGCCCTCAAAGAAATGGGATTGACTGAACTTGAAATATCTGAATTGCAGGAAACAGTCGACAGGGTCGCCGCAGATGAAGAACTAACCCAGGAGGACATTGACCGGGTCATGCAGAATCTGATGAAGATTGCTGGCGTGGACAATGTGGTTGATCTCATAAAATCTGTTGGCAGCACAGAAGCTGATGCAATTCTTGATGCGCTCGAGGGTTACGGCGCAGATGAAGCCTACGAAAAGGCTCTGGAGTGGCTTCTCGAGCAAGTTGCTGATGGAGCGGGTGAAGCGGCCGGTGCCATCAAAAAACTGCTTGATACAGCAATGATCTCTGCTGACCAGTATGAAAGGGACCAGCAGAAATGGAAAAACCGGGTGGACGCCGCAAATGCTGAGCGAACACTAAAAGAGTTCTATTTCAAGGCAAAGGACCGTGCAGACAGCATGAGAGGAATGCGAGCTCATGGTTGGGCGCTGAAGATCGAGGACACCGCCAGCAAGAACTTCACCTTTTTTACAACCGAGGGGAATCTCCAGATTTGGACGGTTAACCTGATCCTAAAGAAGTATGACACAAAGCAGGATAACGTTCCAAGCGGGAAGTATTCAGGCGTTGTAGTCATCAGCGTCGAATATGAAATGAGCCCCTTTGACCAGGGTTTCGCAGACTGGGCAATTAACAAATCCGGAATGCTGGACGCTCAGAAGACTTACTTTGATAAAATGAAAAAAATGGGGGTCACGGGATATAACATCACCTATGCTCCGGATGACTATGACCCTTCTTACATTCACCGTATACTGGATGACAATGATTACGCCACATCGCTGACGGTTCCCCTTTCCAGAGGGCAGAATGTGAAATTTATGATTGACTTATCAAGTTTATCGGACACAAAGGATACAGTTATCCGCCATTCGCTCAACGTCAAACAGACAACGACCGGGAAGGTTGTGTATGACATCAACGGAACCTTTGATTATGCTTCGCAAAATGAGGATTTCCTGAAGAAAACTTTCAATAGTTCCAACAAAATGACCGCACAAGGAAAAACAATTACGGGAACCGTAGGCCCAGTTTCCTCCAATATTGATTTTGATCCCAGCATCTGGGAACAGTGGGACAAGGAGAAATGGCTGGATATTACTCATCCATGAACCAGGCCTGGAACGGCTGATCCTAAAGCGTGATCATCACCTTATATTGAGTAGAAAGCCCAATTGAAATCATCCGGTTTCGATCACTGTTATAAATGATATCGTTTACTCAGGCATTCCATTCCTGGCAGGTCAGCACCTTCTATCACAACATGAATGATTTCATATACGAATTTTGATGGGCATAATGCAATTACAGGAAATATCAATAACTCGCATGATGGCAGAGGCTCCTTATCAATCCGGAAAGCGGATGATTTACAGGGCGAGTATCGCTTAGCTTGCTGTCCGTTATTTTATCGTGGAACCATAACATCAAATCTTGTATTTGAATATCGAGAATGATAGTATCCATAAAGATGTTACGAACGACTGGAGGGACTATGAAAAAATTCTGTCTGGTACTTCTATTACTGTGCCTATGCATTCCAGTCCTATCTGAGCAAGATTGGGCGCCTGAAGGCGTGGATATCGGTGGGTCGCACATACCAATGACCATGCCCGCTGGAGTTATGCTGAGCGACGTCTATCCGGAGTTTGTGCCATCATTGCCCCAAGGATATTACCTCAATGACGCGCAGTACGACGGGCAGACGTTCATCCTGCTATATCGGGAAAATGAGGCAGGTTTACAGGAGATCCTCATGAGCGTGGTGCAGGAAGAAACCAATCCTCATGCATTGAACTATGTCGAGGGCAGTTATGAGCAGAGTGGGGAGCAGTTTCTCTATTTCATGCTCATCAATGGCAAAACACTGCACGGCAGCCTCTATCTCTTTAGCATCGCAGATAACTGTATGAACCTGGTTCTGGGTGTGCCGTGTAGCAACTATATGGCCATTTTTAATGATCCGCCTGAAGATATCGCCGGACTTGGCTGGGTCGCATACAAGGACTATATCCTGCCCATCAACCTCTCGGACGGTTCCAGTTATGAGGGTGGCGCTGTGAGCATTGTTGACCTGGGAGGAATGCCAGAAATATCCGGGGATTTCTTCTCAAAGGGCATCACCGAAAACGAGCGGAAATATACCTATCTGACACCATTGGATAAAGGCATCCTTCAACTGACCACGGTCATTATCGACACCACTGGGCAGAACCTTGAAAGAACCGTCGTGCAGTATTTTGATTGTGTAAACAAGCGCCTTACGCAGCCCTAAGGGATTTGAAGTATTGTGTGACTAATAAGCAGAACAGTGCTGGTCTGCCCCCAGCCTTTGTAACAAATTATCAAGTTAGCAGAGACCTTTCATCGTCATACGCATTCCTTCTTAGGCTTGGCCACATCGTAACACAGGCCGGTGAAGCGCTCAAGTGCGCGCTGGGCAAGTGCACCTCGAAATTGGAGAAGGTGTTGGCCAATAAGGAGCGCCGTATTGCCGCTATGGGCAAAACGAAAAAGGCAGTAAAGCCGAGCTCCAGAAAATAAAA
>CAYGHY010000379.1:0-2662 GCA_964349435.1 uncultured Oscillospiraceae bacterium | reverse complement strand
TGTCAAGTCAATTCTCACGGTATGCAGGTGCTGAGCCGGAGCTGCCCAAGGGGCTGCGATCGGCTCTAGCACCTTGTTCGACTATTCATGATTTGACCAATACCCCTGCTTGTATCAGAATGCTTTCGATTTCTTGCAGGGAATAATTATTTTTCGCTGTAAAATGAACGATAGGAATGCCAGCAGCCCGCATAACATTGTCAACGAATTTGTCGCGGTTTTGCGTTTTTGATTGGTCATGTGTTTTATCATCAAGCTCAATTACAAATATAACGCTCAGTGTCGCTGGGTCGCATGCAACTATGTCAACATGCTTGCTCTGGATTTTATTGAATGCACTTGACCGTGAGCTTTTGCCTATACCGCTTTTTACCTTTACAATGTCTGCCAAACGAATTTTCCCCATTAAGCGATAACGATTATTAATTACCCGCTCAAGTACGCCAAGGAAAGAGCGTTCAGCAGGAGAAAACAAAGCTGGCTCCTTTTCATATGGGTAGGCCTGATCGCCTTGTGCTTTTTGTTTCATGAATACTTTTATTGCAGCAACAATTGCCAAGAGGAGGACTAGTGCGCCGATTAGTGGTAGCAGACTATTCAACATGCGTGATTGTTCCTTTCTTATGTCGAACGACTTGTAAGCGACGCGCTGCGCACGTCGCTTACGAAAAGCTCAGCCGGAGCAGCCCGGCGGGCTGCGATCGATTGAGCGAATAAGAAAATAAATCTGTCCCCTTTTCCCTTTTCCGAAGGGTCCATCGAACGAAAGGCTCACCGGGAGCAGCCCCGCGGGCTGCGATCCGGTGGAGCGACGGGTTATGTGGTTATTTTTGATTTAGGAAAAAGCCTATCAATCAATGTTCTTGACTCTTCAAGCCATTCCTTCCGTTCGCTTTCCGTACTGGTCACAACTGTGCTAAATGTGCGGCGATGAAAATTACCGACTCCGCATAAGCCAAAGATGCAGTTTCGCCATATCGTCTCAAGTGGATCTCCAAAGATTTGTTGCTCTCTCTCCGGCCTGGTGTTTGAGGTGTTGAAGACGACTGCGGCTTCAGCCTTTAACAGGCCCTTTGGGATGCCTTCGCCTGAATCTCCTTCCAGGAACTCGTAAGCTAATCCCGGACGGATCACCCGGTCAATCCAGCCCTTCAATATTGCCGGAGGCTGCCCCCACCAGTTGGGATGAATGACAATAATACCTTCTACCTGTCGTATTTCCTCACAATGGCTTTTGACAGGTTCCGGCAATATGGCCTCTTTCAGAATTTCCTCGCAAACAAGAAGAGGGGGGAAGTTCTCCGCATAAAGGTCGTGAAAAAATACGTCGTTCCCATTGTTTTCGAGCTGCTCGACGACGATCGACGCAATTGCGTGATTAAAACTCGCCTTATCAGGATGAGCAAGGATGACCGATATTCCCATGGTTATCTGTGTGTGCTCCTATGCTTGACATAACGTGCAGATCACCGGCGGCTGCAAGCCGTCCGGTGGATTGGCAGGTTATGCCATTTCTTTTATAATCTTTTTTGTTGATACAACTTTGGCATAAGGAAACGATAATGCCGCCATAAAGGATGCATGAACTTCTGATGCTTTTATCATCTTGTTATTAAAGAATAAATCCATTGTTGCGCATGCATCTTCCGCGACAATACAATTGAAGCCCAGATCGAAAGCAGCGCGGGTTGTCGCATCTATGCACATGTGGCTCATAGCGCCACAGATTACGAGATCTTCAATGTGCGCATTCTTAAGGATTTCAAATAGGGATGTATCACGAAAACTGTTTGGATAATTTTTCACGACAATTGCTTCACCCTCTTGAGGGGCCACGATGTCATTAATTTTTGCTCCATCTGATCCGGGCAAGAAGAAGAAAGCATTAGGAGGGATAGAAATGTGCTGCACATGAATGATATTTAAATCTTTCTTTCTGAATTCACTCAAGAGCATCCGAGTATTATCTGCAGCATCTTCAATGTCGGCAAGTTTCATTATACCTCCGGGGAAATAATCATTCTGCAAATCAACAATAACAAGACACCTATTCATAAGCACTCCTTTTCGATTTAGTATTAACCGGCATAACGAAATTTTCAGCGGCGGCGCGTAGCGTAATCCGCTGAAAAACCTGGTTCGGATTTCTTCCAGTCTTGCCCGGCTTTCTCAGTCCGGAGTTTCCATCTATACTGAATAACGGGCGCTTCCCAAATCAAAACGCGATGTTTTTTGTTTCTCGGCAGTTCAATTTCGTCCCATCCCGTCATGGTCAGAGGATTGCCCCAGACAATGCCGAACGGGCTTTTCGTATATCCGAGGAGCCAGGCCGCCGTGCTGTGGGTAAACTCGTGCATGACGACAACAACGGACTGGAGAACGGCGAACGTCATGAGCACGATTATCATATACCCCCATGTCCGTCTGATAAGTCCTGTAGCAGCCATATAATTCCTTTTCCCAAACAAAAAGCCAAGCCGGAGCAGCGCCCCTGGCGCCGCGATCGGCCCTAGCGCCTTGTTGTGCGATTCATATATTTGTTACGAAATCTTCAAAGCATACGCTTTCAGGTGATGAAGCGTACCGACAAAACGATAGTACCAATTCCTGTTAAAATATTTAAGTATATTAAAACATTTGATATCAACAGGTTGAAGTGATC
>CAYGHY010000378.1:1485-2669 GCA_964349435.1 uncultured Oscillospiraceae bacterium | reverse complement strand
GAGGAGGAAACTCTACAGAAAACTCTGCATCAGAATCGAGAATGCCAATCATTTGCAAAAGAATGTAATTTGGAAGAATTGCCGGAACCGGGGTAGCATCACCAACGAATACAGAAGGATTGTTTGGCATAGGGTTGAGCCCTCTAAACACATATAAATCATCAGGGTCGGGGAATAGTCTGTCCTGATGTTGCCAATAATGCACTAAGGATTTGATACGGGTAATGATGACGTTGTTAGGTATTTTCACTTTCTTAACATAATAAATACGACCGTTACTCATTTCATTGTAATTGACTAAATCAAGCTCCTGAACAGTAGTTCTCCATACCCTATTATAGACCGAACGAATATCAGTCTGACTGAAATCAGTTATAACGCCGTTATAAAACATGGCTTCTTTGAGCCAAGAAAATGCCAAAAGCGAGTCTCTTCGGGTTACTGTCATACCCATTTTTCTGTATTGATCATGCAAAACTTGAAAACAATTAGTAATCACATCATTACTTGGCAAGAAGCAGGTAAACTGACTAAACTCAGAATTGAATTGAGCTCTATCGAAAATTGGATTATGAACAAAGAAAATCGAGTCATAAACTGTATTACCGGTTCTATCCACCCCTATTGGAGTTGAGTTGGCACGATCAAAAACCTGTCTATTATACTTGAAAATTGAATCCCTAATGATGGAAAAGTCATCTCCAAGTTGCATAAGGTAGTCATACATATTTAAACGTGACTTCATAAGCTGATCAATTTCATGTACCACACCGTTTTTAAGTCGGAAAGATTTCTTGACTAGCGATGAATTTGCAAAAATGGAATCGTTTCTGTTCGTAATCTGGAAATAAATTCCATTGAGCGAGCGAATTCTTTTACCGTTCCTGAGGTTTGTACGAATAAATGGAAGATAATTCATATGATATCTCATACGTAGGGTATCACCGGTCTCAACATCAGAAATGTTCCATCCTGAATTGTTCACAACCCACAGTGTTAACTCATGGTCTTTATTTAATTCATCATCTAACCCGATATCTTTCAGCATATTGAAATAACTGCTATACTCATCATGCTTCTCCATGAACTCTGATATGGTCATATCCAACTCTTGTTCGCCACCAACCCCTGAGAAATAATATTCATCCCAGCGATTGCAGGCACTAAGCAAGAAGACCATAGTC
>CAYGHY010000378.1:274-1475 GCA_964349435.1 uncultured Oscillospiraceae bacterium | reverse complement strand
CCAGTATACGTAGTGTATGAGTTACAGTTTCAGTAAAAGTGATTTCGCCAATTCTGGTATTAGTTATAAATTGATCAACAGTTCTGCTTGCTCCAGTTGTTGCAATTTGGCCACCGATGTATTGTCCGTTGATAATAAACATCAATCTTCCACCTGCATCACTTGCTCTTGGGTTGAAATGTTCAAGGAAAATGGAGTATCTACCTGCAATTATTGTTGGAGTTGTCATTTCAACCCAACCAAAAGTTCCCAGTGATAACAGCAGATAATCCCCATTTAGGGCTCTTATTTTCACTGCATCGTTACGATTTGAAAGTTCGTATGTTAAGCCTACCCTTGACTCAGGCACTGCAAGCCATCTATAGGAGGTTACATCCCCCTGATTTATTACACGTTGTTGGGTGCTGGCAATTGCTGTTCTGCGATAAAAACTGATAAACGATAACTCTGGATAATTTGTTAATTCCCAACGAACCGTTGTGGGAGCTGGCGTTCTCACAGGCATAATATCATCAACATAATGCATTACACCGTTTTTACAATTGATGTTTATGCGCGTAAGTCTAACGCCGGTAAGTGCAGTTCTGTTCCAGTTAATAAAGATAGCTCTGTTATTCTCTGATACATTAATCAATTGATTTACAGCCATTGTGTTATAATTTTTCGATCTAACCCTATCAGTTTCAGCAAAAAACGACAATTCGGCAAATGAGTGCTGCTGGTTTAAGAGTTTATAAGCCATAAAGCGATGCAATGCATTGGCAGGTTTGTCGTAATCGCTACCCGCGCCAAGATGATTAACAAGTTGGGTTACATTAGTGATACCTGCCGACTGAAAAACTTGATTCGGCACAGCAAAAAGGGTATATCGAAATCTGCGTGTCACAGCGAGTCCTGTACCGGTTAATTCAGTTGACGTTATGGTATTCAGCATTTGGTCATGTCCGGTAAGGATAAAAGCTTCTCTCATGATAGAAAATTCAGGATGCATGAGCTTATCCCAAATAGTTTCTGTGACTGGAGTTAAAACCCTGTTTAAAATATGTATATAGCCATTTGTAACTCTCTGTGTTCTGATTATCACACCCTCTTCATTCAACAACACCCTACCCCCATCATCTGTAAAGGAAGTGGAAAGGTAGTCGCCCGTCGCAGTTGAGTCAGGCATCAAACCTTCGTTAAAAGAAATCGAACTATATAT
>CAYGHY010000378.1:0-264 GCA_964349435.1 uncultured Oscillospiraceae bacterium | reverse complement strand
GGCCTGTTCTACGGAAATTTGGCTCACCGAATTATAACCCTTATCTTTTAAGAATTGTTGCATGGCATTATTATCAGGAACAAAGCACGTATAATTAGCTTGAAGATTCAAAGTATTAAACATATCAGCATGTCTGAGCAAATCAACCCACATTTCTACGCTCAATGTTGTGTCATTTGCCATAAAAGTTGCTGCCGGAAAATTGCTAATATTGTCTGTATAAGGTGTGTCCATATGTGGATCTTTACAGGCAAAAAACAAAAC
>CAYGHY010000377.1:0-2671 GCA_964349435.1 uncultured Oscillospiraceae bacterium | reverse complement strand
TGCATATTCCGCTCAAAATAAACACCTCGACCGTTTCAGATTGAACACCCTGACCGCTTCAAACTGAACACCATTGCCGCATCAACTGGACAGGCTCAAAGTGCCCGGAGGGAGCCGTCCTCCGGGCCATGATTTTTACTTTTTGTTCTTTACCCCATTCTTCTTCCTCATGGATTCGCCTTCGATCATTATCGTATATGAATCATGTACGATCCGGTCGCATATGGCGTCAGCCAAAGTTGGTTCGCCTATCTTAAGATGCCAGCCGGCAACGTCGAACTGGGAACAAAACATCGTGGACGCCCTTTTATGTCGCGCTTCTACTATTTCAAGCAGATCACGGGCCTCGTTCTCCTTTAAAGAGAAGAGCAGCCATTCGTCCAGAATAAGAAGCTTTACCTGTTTATATTGCTTTATTACCTTTCGATACGTACCGTCACCGCGGGCAATGGCCAGCTCAGCGAAGAGTTCCGGCAGACGCACATACCTGACGGAATAGAAATTTCGGCTGGCCGCCATTCCCAGTGCACAGGCAATATAAGTCTTCCCGCTTCCGGTTGCGCCAAGAATGCGCAGGTTATGATTTTCCTCAACATATGCGCACGTAGATAGCCTTACTATCTGGGTCTTATCCAGTTTCCTGTCAGGATGGTATTCGATATTTTCTATGCAGGCACCAGGAATCGAATAATTAGCTTTCTGTATCAGCCTGGTCAAACGGTTGCTCTTCCGTGCTGACCATTCTGAATCAACAAGCATGCCGAAGCGCTCTTCAAATGACATTTCCGAGAAGCATCCGTTTTTGATCTGTTCGTCAAAAGACTGGGCCATTACAGAAAGCCTCATCTCATGCAGCTTGGATATAGTATTGTTATCCAGCATCATCCATTCCTCCTGTAGTACCCTGCTCCGCGCGTAAAGCCGTACTGTTCTGTCTTTTGTGCCGCATCATTATTCTTGTCTGTCTCCTGCGTAAGTTTATCCTGACCTGATATAAGGATGGCCTGTATGTTCTTAAGGCTGGGGCAGGTGGTAAATGACAGTGCTTTCTCACATGATGCCTCAAGGCGTATGGCTGAATATTTATCCGCAAGCTTGAGCATCGCCATGCATGACTTGTATCCCTGCTGTTCTATTTTGTACCTGCTTAACAGCAGACGGATCACGGCAGATGTGTTCTCACCAATTTTTTCAGCCCATTTGATGAAACGCTCCGAATCCCATGAGACATAATGCTTATGATCCGGCGGCATATGCCCTTCATTGGTGCTATATTGATTCATATGACCATATAACCTGCGATGAGACGCTATACGGTTTCCCTCGAAGAATATCTCGACCATATTCTTCGTAAGGCGTACATCTACCTTACGTTTGATGTATTCGTATGGGACAGAATAGTTGTGGTGGTCCGTGCTGATATGGTAGTTATACTGTACGGTAGCTATTTTCCAGGTCGCAAGTTCATATGGGCGCGACGGCAGAGGCAGCAGGAATATCTTTTCTTCGGAGAATGCCGCTGCCCTGCTGCCCTCTTTCTTCTGAAAGGGTTTGTTGTTGAATTCAATGAGCTTTTCAGCTATCGCCTCATTCAGTTCATACAGGGAGAGAAACTGGACGTTGCGCAAAGATGCAAGTATCCATGTTGAAACGATCCCGACGGAACATTCAACTGTGGCCTTGTCTCGCGGAGACCTTGGACGTGCAGGTATAACCGCGGTTCCATAGTGTTCTGCAAGCTCAAGATATGTCCTGTTAATTATGGTCTCGCTTTTAGATACACTTGTTACACCGGTTTTAAGGTTGTCCGGCCTGAGGATGCGCGTTACTCCACCGAAATATTTATAGGCATTGACGTGTGCGGTGGTCCAGCTTTCCTGATTCTGGGACATAAAAGCCTCAACGTATGCATAACCGCTGTATGGCAGGACTGCCACAAACACATGTGACTTTATCTGTGCGCCTGTATCGGTATCCATTATGTAGGCGTTCTGACCAGCCCAGTCGACTTCCATTATTTCTCCCGGTTTGTGGTCCAGATGCATAGTTGCGTTGTTTTTAAGAACATAGTCACGGTAGTATTTGTTGAACTGAGTGGATTGATATGGAAGTTCGCCTGTTTCTCTGCACTGGCTGCAGTATTCAGCCCAGAGCAGGCTCAGCGTTACACCGTTTTTGCCCATTTCTTTGTGGATTTGGCTATAGTCCGGCATTTTGTAGCAAGGTTTTTGCAGCCCCGGCGGGAAAAGCCTGTCTGTTATCTCCTTGTCGCTTAAGTCTTTTGCGGATCCCCACTCAAGGCTGATTTCCGTGGCACGTTTGAGTACGTCTATGACAGTTGTCCGTGAACAGTGACATGCTGCGGAGACCTGTTTGTTGCTGATCCCAAGGCTGTGAAGCCTTAGGATCTCCCTGTAATTGGCCATCTCTAATGACCCCTCCTCAAATAATGTATTTGCATCACCTGGATGCTGAATGCATTATATTGATAGAGGTTCAGTGAGGTAATAGAAAGGTGGAGGGGTGTACAACTCGTCCGGTCGGAGTGTTCAGTTTGGAGCGGTGAGGGTGTTCAACTCACGCGGTCAATGTGTTCAATTTGACGCGGCGTATGCACAATTGGTGGCGATGATCTTTTCTCATCTTGCAAGAGCTGATTCGCTCAGGGAAA
>CAYGHY010000376.1:0-2682 GCA_964349435.1 uncultured Oscillospiraceae bacterium | reverse complement strand
TCACCTTGCCACCATGGAAAGAGAGAATACGCTTTTCACTGATAGCGATCCGGTGTCGGTGGGCACTTTAAAAACAGCCACTTGTGGGCACTTCAAAACCAGCCACTTATTAGCTGAAAATAGTATTCTTTTACTCCTCCTTTCTGGTTTTATTAGTAAGACGGTAACTTTTTCCTTTGATGGTAAAGACCTCGGCGTTTTCAAGGAATCGGTCTAGGATGGCTGCAGTGGCCGCAGTATCCCCCAGAATGATATTCCAGTCTGATACGATTCTGTTTGTCGCAATTATTGTCGACCCTGTCATGTGCCGGCGATGGATTACCTCTAGAAGATCGTCAGCTGCACTCTGGGGCATTTTCTTCATACCGAGCTCATCGATAATCAGTAGATTTACCTTAACGAGCCCTCTGAGATATTCACGACGTTGTCTTGCAGTCTCAAAATCCGACATCTCAAGCACCAGATCAAAAGCACTTTTATAAAGAACCGTGTAGCCATTATGGATTGCCGATATTCCAAGCCCTATGGCCAAATGTGACTTCCCGACACCTGGAGGCCCGACAAAGAGAACGTTGTGATTTTTAAAGATGAAATTGGAGGAACACAACGCCATAATTTCTTTTTTCTTTATAGTCGTATTAAAGTCAAAATCGAATTCGTCAATGGTCCTAATAAGTGGAAATTTCGCCAATTTTATTCTTCGGTTCAACAGATTACCCTGCCGACGAGCAAGTTCATCATCAAGTAGATTGTTTAGAAAATCCAGATAATCAAGCTCGTGACTGCGGGCTTCCTGATACCGCACAGGCAGATTTTCAGCCATTCCACCCATACGGATGGATTTGAGAGAGAGTTGTAGTGTATCTATGGTCATAGTGAAATCCTTTCAGTGATTAATGATTCATACTCGTTAAGAGAGCGTATTAACTCATGGTTCTGGGTCAATTTTAAATTATCGTCAGCACATCCTTGTTCAGAGGCGTACTTTTCACACAATGCCTGGAATTTATTAAACCCCAATGAAGAAGAAACCAGCGTTTTTTGGGCAGCATTATCGATAACCTCTGTAGGATATTTTTTTGCGACACTAAGAATACCCCGTACTCGTCGTATTGACAGTGGGTCGTCTGTGCACAAGATTTCATATACCAGTTTTTCAAGCGCAGGACTGATATCGCGTGCTTTACGGCAGTAATACCGTTCCTGACTCTCAAGGTTTGGGTGTTTCCATTTAGGCAAACACTCTGGTGCATCACTAACCAACCCCTTGCGTTCCAACCGTCCATGAGCAATAACCAATAGCCCTCCGGAATAGACTTGTACATATTGCTGATTGTAATGAACCACAACCCTTTCACCAACCAAACGAGGAGGAACACGGTAGAAACTCCTCTTCACTTCTACACATCCGTTAACGTCCACTTTGCGGGCACACACTGTAAAGAACACAAAGGGCTGTTCTATCAAGGGGCGAAGACGAGGACGTTCAACATCACAGAATAGTTTCCATACCTGGCAACGTGTGGTACCGTGAATACGGGTACGGGCCCATCGTTTATTCCAGTGACGTAAGTACTCATTCCCGTCCGTAAGACTATCGAACTTTCTGCCATCAAGTGCATTGTGCTTAGTGTAGCTGATATCCCGTTCTACCACACCTTTATGCTCCGGGCGGCGTGGAATACAAGGGTTAACAGCAAAACCCCAATGCATCGCGAATTTCAGGTATGTCTCATTAAGTATCGGGTCAAATATACTTGCTTCAATTACACCCGCTTTCAAGTTGTCGATGGTAACTATCTCGGGAACACCGCCGAAAAAAACGAATGCACGTTCATGGCAACGAAGAAATGTCTCGAGATCCTGTGTTTCAACCAGCTCCTCGTAAGCATGTTTACTGCACGTGAGCGTCATTTTAAAAATCCACATACGTTTCCATTTACCGCCCTTAAGAATGCGGCAGGTTGCCTTACCAAAATCAACCTGAGCTTCGCGGCCGGGCATATGCTCAAGGCGATCTGTGAAGCCCCGAACCTTTTTGCGAAGTTTGCGGGCATATCGCTTCACTGCATCGTAGCTGCCGGTATACCCATGCTCTTCAACCAGGTCCTGATAGATACGCTGAGCGGTGAGCTTCTGAATAAGAGCATTGCGTATCTCTTCTGTATATGGTTGAATCTGAGTACTGTTAGTAGTGGGCAGAGGTGGAAGGTCAGCGGACACTTCTAGCTGGTTTTGTTCAGAATCCCCAGTAGAGTCGGTGGGCACATCTGGCTGGTTTTCAGAGGTGGGCAAAGTGGGGTCGGCGGGCACTTTCGGCTGGTTTTGAAGTGTCTTTCGGTACTTCGCTACCGTGCCTCGGTAGATACCGGTAGATCGACTTATTGCACGATCTGTCCATCCTAAATTTGTAAGTACTTGAATTTGTTGTTGTTTTTCCATCCTGAGATTATTCCCCATGGAGATCCATCCTTTCTGTTGAAGCCTCCAGAAAGAATGAAATTGTTTTTTGTGGGTTGTTTACTCAAGGTGGCTGGTTTTGGGCTTCAAAAAGTGCCCATTGCTGGATGGTTTTAAGTGCCCGCTAACACCGTAGGTTCTTCCTCAGGCTTACTGCCGTTCGCCCAATAGATACTGCCTCTTTTTACCAACGAATTCTTCTAATGAGCCATCTTTTAAAAG
>CAYGHY010000375.1:0-2698 GCA_964349435.1 uncultured Oscillospiraceae bacterium | reverse complement strand
AACTAATGCAGCTTTCGAAATCTGACTATATGTTGTTTCTTCGTCATCCAGCTTGGCTCTGGCTCAAGAAACACGCTAAAGATAAATTACCGCCCATAGACGAAGATACGCAGGCGATTTTTGATGCTGGTTTCCTGTTTGAGACATATGCTGAACAACTTTTCCCTGATGCCACAAAACTAGAGTATGACCGAGATGACTATGCGGCATATAAAGAACTAACCGCCAAGACAAAACAGGTGATAGAGTCTGGGGCAACCACTATTATGCAAGGTCGCTTTGAAGCTGGTGACATTACTTGTATTTGCGATGTGATTGTTCGGGTTCATGATAACGAGTTTGATCTTTATGAAATTAAATCTAGTACTCATGCTAAGCCCGAGCATGAGCCAGATTTAGCATTTCAGATGGTAGTGTTGGAAGATTGCGGCTACAAGGTTAACAAAATCTATGTTGTGCATGTTAACAATGAATACATTAGAAATGGAGAGGTAAAAGCGAAGGAACTCGCCAAAATGACTGAGATAACTGAGCAGGTTAAAGAATTACGCGAGATTACCAGAGCGAATATTCAACAAGCTCTGGCGGTGATGAATTCTAAAGAATGTCCAGACATCTCGCCATCTTTGGCGAAGCTGGGAGCTTTCAGCGATTGGCTGGGGATTTTCAAAACACTGGCAGAAGTAGATGAATATAGCATTTACGATCTTTGTTCGCCTGGTGCAAGTAAGATTGGCAAACTCGAAGCAATGGGTATTAAGCAGATAAAAGATATCCCAGATGATTTTGCCCTAAGTGTAAAACAGCAAAGTCAGGTACAAGCGACTAAGAACAATGAAGTATGTGTGAATAAGCCGAAGATCAAGCAGTTTTTATCTGAATTAAAATATCCTCTATATTTCTTTGATTACGAAACCTTATCTAGTATCGTGCCATATTTTGATGGATTGGGGCCTTATAAACAATTGCCCTTCCAATATTCTCTTCATGTTATCGAAAAGCCGGGAGGCGAAGTAAAGCATTTTGAATATTTACATCAGGATAATACCAACCCAGCGAAGCCAATCTCGGAATCACTCAAGTCGCAGATTGGTGATAGTGGCACGGTCTTGGTTTGGTTTGAGGGTTTTGAAAAAACTTGCAACGAACTGTTGGGTCTGATACTTCCAGAATTCACAACTTTTTACAAAGAGCTAAATGATCGCATTGTTGATTTGATGATTCCTTTCTCGACTTGCTCCTATGTTCATAAAGACTTCTTCGGGAGTGCCTCTATCAAACAAGTATTACCTGTGCTTATCCCAGAGCTTTCATATAAGGATTTAGATATCCATGCTGGTGGAGCCGCGCAAAGGTTATGGATGGAGGCAGTACTGGACGGGAAAAGAGCTGACGAGAAAGATAAGATTCTTAAGGACTTGAAAAAATACTGCGAACTGGATACTTATGCGATGGTTAAGATATTTCAATTTCTCTCTGCGATTGAATAAACCATTATGAATCTGACTATTCGAGCTACTTAACTAAGCTAGAAGGTGAAGGTGGCACTTCTGTTACTTAGCTACATAAAAAATAATCAAAGACAATGTAGGTGCTGGTATTCTGTGGGCATTGACAAAAATCCGCTATGGGACTATACTTTTGGCCTTTGGGGCCCATAGAATTCGGTACCTCACAAGTAGTAGACGGGAGTCAGTTATGAGTCCTGTCTGTTTGCTATAAAATCTATTGGTCTATCCGAACCTTGAAAATTCAAACTTAGTTTTACGACATTCTTCATCCCGCGTACTTCGCGGGATCACGCAGTTTTCCCAAGGAGGAAACATTAATGTCCACACAGCACATTCGTGTGATGGCAATGATTATCATTGCGGTATTCATGTTTGCGGCTTGCGGTGGTGGGGGTACAACTAATATCCCTATCAACCCCGGCAATAACAATCATCATGTTGTTCCAGACACTTCTGGTGGTGGAATCAACAACACTCTGTTACCCGTCTTTGTGGGTTACGGTTCTGACACCATCCACTCGGATGTGGTCAGAACGGCGAATGATTTAACTGTCGACTTGGCGTCGGCTGTGGAGGAGCAGGGTAACAATCGCAGTGAGAGTACGGCCTATGTACTGGTTCCTACCGGGATTGGAACATTCGCTTATGCTCGCTACGATATTCCTTTTTCCAACGAAACATCGGTTACTCGTCCAGTCAGTTTAAGTATCAACTTAACGACTGACGCGAACGGTTCCGGCAATCCGCTTCCATTGAATGCTTGGGTGTTAGTTTCTGATTACACCAATTTCAAGTGGGAAGTGCATGGACCGTATAAAACCGAAGGACTTGTTACATTTCCACTCAATAAATTGGGTGGTGAGAACAACCGTTACATTACTGCTCAGCTAGTTCAAGACCCAACGCTGACTTCCACTATGCGAGTTGTGGTAATAGCAGATGGCTCAAAAAGTTTGTCTGCGACCAAGATTAACAACTTGACGGTGAATGAAGGTAAGGTTGGTACAGTCGAGTTTCAAACAACTCGGCCTGCCTATGCTCCAGTTTCTGTGCGTATGCCAGATGTGGGCGACAGAGGTACATCTGCTGCTCCGCCTTTGGCAGATAGTCAGAAGCCTGTAATTGAATGGAACTGGCTGTATGATTCTGGTGATCCAAATAGTGAAGCTTACGGGATTAAGATATAC
>CAYGHY010000374.1:0-2712 GCA_964349435.1 uncultured Oscillospiraceae bacterium | reverse complement strand
GTCTTAAGGGCAGACTTCTTGATGGTATTCTTTAAAGTCTTTTTCTTTGATACTTCAACTCTCTTGATTGATGATTTAATGTTTGGCAAACCTTTCACCTCCTGCGATGTTATTTAACTTTATTAACATCAGATATTCTACCATGAAAGTTTTTAAAAAGCAAGAAAAATGGAGAGTTTAAACAAGACGTATTAAATGACTTTTTTTGGGATACATGGATGGAACCGTTATTATCCGTCGTCACAAGCTCCCTTTATTGCCCTAATATATCCGTTCAATGCACCGTAACCTGTACCCTGTTTTCGCCGGCTCCATTTTAATTCTGCCGCATTGCTGTACTCTCATTTCAAACAGCTTTCATCATTTCACTCGCATCCAGACAAGCATTTCGCCCTGTTTTCGATTACCCCATAGGCAATAGGGCACTGCCTTTATTTCCTGACATATGTTACTCACTGTATAAGGTCGATAAAGCGCATTCTCCCACCCATCCGTCTGAGTCCTTAACGCCTTTCCTCTGATAACTACAATGCCACCTAACAGTTCAGGATTGAACTCAGCAAGCAGCCCATCATTTGGCAAGAGTGACAGGGCTGAAAGGTTGGAGTCATTGTCTTCTTCTTCCAGGCAATAAACCATCGGACCCCGTTGGATGGCCACCTTTCCGGCGTCGGCACGAACTCTGGGGTTTGCTTCCACAAGCTCAACAGGCATTTCCATCTTAAGTGACAGTATATCGCCTTCCTGCCATTTCCTAGTGATATGTACATAACCGTTTTCAGCTTTTGCAGCCGATTCAGCCCTCCGACCCATTTCAGCTCTTGCAGCCGATTCAGCCCTCCAACCCATTTCAGTTTTTGCAGCCGATTCAGCCCTCCAACCCATTTCAGTTTTTGCAGCCGATTCAGCCCTCCAACCCATTTCAGCTTTTGCAGCCGATTCAGCCCCTACGCCTATTTCAACTCTTACATCCGCTTTTTCATTATTGATATATATCCCGGCATCCCTGCACCAGCCAGGTATCCTGAGTGCAATTGTGTATTCGCCGCCATCAGTTTCATTCACTTTGACAAGTACATTTCCATCCCACGGATAATTGCTTTCCTGAATAAGCTTAACCTTCGACTCTCCCATTTCTATTATCGTTTCACTGCCAATGTATAAATGAGTATAGATAGCTCGGCCTTTTACTGTGTAAATATATCGCCCAAGAGATGTGAGCAGTCTGGCAATGTTCGGAGGACAGCAAGCACAGCCGTACCACTTTTGTCTAACAGGCTTAACATGAGTCTTTGCCGGATTCCCGCCGCAGGCTTCAGGCCAGACCTCAAGAGGATTCACATAAAGGAAGCTTTTTCCATCCAGCGCCATGCCACTTAAAACAGAATTGTATAGGGCCCGTTCAAGAACATCGGCATATACGCTATCTACCTCAGCCTTAAGCATGCTGTGTGAGAAAAATATCAAGCCGATAGATGCACAGGTCTCCTGATATATAGTGTCGTTGGGAAGGTCATAATCAAAGGTAAACGCCTCACCGTGATTCGTAGAGCCGATGCCGCCTGTAATATACATCTGCCTGTCAGCTATGCTTTTAAAAAGCTTGCGGCAGGCTTCGAGCAGGCTTTCATCCCCAGCTTCTGCGGCTATGTCCGCCATAGCTGTATACATGTAGACAGCTCTTACCGCATGTCCCACTGCGTCACTTTGCTCTCTTACAGGCATATGAGACTGATTGTATTTCAAGTTCGGAGAAGGAACCTTAGTCTTTGTCCAGTCTGAAAGATTGCCGCGCTTTTCGTGTTCCATTGTAAAGTAACTCGGTTCCTGCCCGCGCTCATTAATGAAGTATTCCGCAAGCTCCAGATAGCGCTTATTCCCAGTTGCAGCTGACAGCTTCACCAGTGCAAGCTCAATCTCCTGATGCCCGCAGTAACCCCTTATTTTCCCCTCTTCAGTTCCGAATACAGATGCTATATAATCTGCGAAGCGGCACATGATATCCAGCAGTTTTCTTTTTCCAGTACCCTTATAGTAGGCGACCGCAGCCTCTATCATATGCCCAGCGCAATAAAGCTCGTGGCACTCATGCAGATTTAGCCACCTTTTTTCAGGCGCTTTAAGAGTAAAATATGTATTGATATAACCATCAGGCTGCTGAGCCCTTTCAATAAGCTCAACGGCTTCGTCAGCCAGTGCCTCAAGCTCCGGGTCCGGATATGCTTCAAGGCTGTAGCCCACAGCCTCAATCCACTTGGCAAGATCGCTATCCTGAAAGAAAAGCCCTCCGAATTCTCCTATTTCGAGACCGGCTGCTATTCTGAAATTTCTCATTGCATGACTTGGTTCAGCTGCTTCTATTTTATCATTCAAGGCCTTCCACTGGTAAGGTATGACCTCATCCCGCACCAGCTTCTGATACCTAGACCAAAATCCATCCTTCATTTTCACGTTTTTTACAGGAACGTCATTTGACTTGTCAAAAATATGCATATAGTCCACCTCCAATAATATTCACAATATGAATCCACCACTGAGGGATCGCTAAAATATAACTTCCGCTAATCTTTTTCGTGGAACTCCGCTAACCGCTCCATTCCTCAGAAAAGAGACGGAACTAATATTTTAGCCGACCCTGAATAAGAACTTGTGGTCTGTTTTTTAAAGCATAGGAATTTATAAATCTCCTAAGAAATACCTATGCTGGGGTTT
>CAYGHY010000373.1:0-2715 GCA_964349435.1 uncultured Oscillospiraceae bacterium | reverse complement strand
GGTGGGCGGTCAAAGTAAATGCAACCTTTGACAGAGTAAATGTTTCGAGATAGCATTTAGCGTGTCAAAATCATGGGACTAAAAGGGGTTTATGGAAAGATTAAGGATAGTTCACCCCGTTTTGCTTGAATTTTACCTACTGAATCTTAAAAATGGATATGCTGACGCCAAGGGTACGCAAGAATCGTTTTTTCGGACAGAATAAATGCGTCCCCCTGGCTGGCATTCTGATTGATGTTTTTTGCGTAGATAGCAGGTGCTTAAATTACTTTTTTAAAAGCGATGGTTTCAGCAGGATTTCGTTAGGCGGAACCTTGAACTGTCCCAGTTTTTCAAGTATTGTGTAACCATAGATGAATCCGAACATGTCAAATGGCGATTTATCGCACAACTTCTCCCTGGAGTAGGAGTTGATGTGCGACATCATAAGGTTAATATCCGTCTGACACAGGTTATCGAATGATGTGCCTTTGGGTAGGATTTTCCTTATGAACTCGTGGTTCAGCTCCACATTGGGCTTCTGGAATGATGCGTAGGGGTCGCAGTAGTATAACGTGGTTCTGCGGCTGCCCTGTGCGTCGTACTCCAACGCCTTCGGGTTTGAAAACTCGGACCCATTATCTGTAATAATGGTGGAAAATAATAATTTGAAGCAGTCTGCACCCAGCAACTCATACAACAAATTAAAGATGTCAATTACCGACTGGGACGTATTGCGCCCCCTAATGAAAGCTAGCATAAAGTCACAGGATTTGAACATCAGAGTGAGAAGGACTTTGCCGCCGACACGCCCAATCACTGAATCCATCTCAACTAAGGCGGTGGGTGATTCTTCCATATGTTTATTAAAATCGGCATATGTACGCCCAATCCGGCAAGTGCTGTCAACTTTATGCACTAAAGGCTTGGTTTTGCGTGGTTTAATGCGGCAGACACGTGGCATGTCAATATTCCTGGCTTTGAGCAGACCGCCGTCAACATAACGGTAAATGGATTTTTCGCTGACTTCAAGCTTGTCGGCATTGTTGGTCGCGATATGATGTACTGACTGCCCGCGCTGAATGAGCGGGCTGACCCATTCATCAAGATACAGCAGTTCATCCTCAGTGATATTCGCACCGGTACGGGATTCCACTAACATTTCACGGTATGCCTCGTGTGCTTTTCTATGGAGATAATATTTTTTCCGCAAGACACACCGCGACTCTTCAATACAGCCGTTGCAGACATACGGCGGGTCACAAAGCCTGTAACACAGCTGTTCCTGGTAATCCCCGCACAACCCGTTACAAAGGTTGCATGTGGAGCAGCGTTTCGTGCAGTTCGGCTTGTCACTGCAAAGATAGCGTTTTTGGCAGTCTTCACGTTTCACACACCTGTTGCGGATGCGGTACGGTGCATATTTATCACTTTCTATCGCATGGGCACGAATCTCGCGGGACACGGTGGACGTACTTTTCCCAAGACGGGTCGCAATTCTCTTCAGGGGTACGCCCTCGCGCAGGCACTGTTCGATTTGTTGACGTTCAGAATCAGTGAGATGCTTGTTTTTAGTCATGACAAATTCTCCTCAAAAATCGTTGATATCATAATGGAGCATTTTTCTTATCCTCTTTGACTCCATCAAGAACCAAATAAAGTTTATCGGAAGAGTTGACTCTTCCAAAAATGCAATAAGGCTTCCCGGAATCAAAAGAAGCAGCTTTCAAAAAGTCATAGATTTTGTAACACCGGGTGGTGGTCCTATCTTCCAGAATGAATACATTGCACTTATCATATTGTTTTTTGGAAACAAAAATCAGGTTGTTTGCACTAAAATTAAACATGAGTTATTCCTTTCATATAGAAACTGATATAGGATTTTTGTACTACATCCTTAAAAGATTTATCTTTTAGCCTGGTTGTGGAGTTAGGCGTTGCATCCCTGCAGAGCACGTTATCATCACAGAGCCAGGCCTCAGAGCAAAGTAAAGCAATAGGATGGGTTAAGGGACTGGCTTTAAACCCTTCAAGTAAGCGGCAGCAGTATACAATGCCGTAGCCGCAGTGACACCATCAACTTTTCCAAGAACCCTTGTGAGTCTTTCGCTATTCCAAAAAATATCCTGAGGATCAACCAAGTGGCATCCAACGTTAAAATCAGGTATACTGGCAAAGTAGCCTCTGGATGTTTCCCCGAACAGGACCATCAGGCTGGATCGGCTCTGGATTTGAATTTCAAAGTGGCTGCCGTAGTTTTTAAGGCATGAAATTTTTACTAGCCACTTTTCTTTACGACTTCCTATCTGTTTTACACATTTAAAAAGCATTTTTAGACAATCCTCCTTCATATAAGGTTAACTAATCAAAAAACCCTCATCTGGAAACCAGAAAGCATGATATTAACAAGCTCTGCACGCTTTTTCCCTATCCTTATGGCGACAGTTGGGTTTAAGCCCTCCTTTGAAAACAATTTCTTCCCGTGTTGGGATCCGTAATGCATAATAAGCTCTCTGAACTGCTTTTCTGTTATTTCTAATGCAATATAGCCGTCGCAGGCAAGGATTATCTGGTTTGCAAGCAATTTGACAGTGGTAGGATTTTTTAAAAAGTTCATGAAATAACCTTCCTTTGTGCTCTTTGATTTAATTTCCAATCGGTTTTGTTCCTTGTGAATCATTGGCAATTCGTTCATTTGAAGACCTCCTCGTGTTCGTTATGGGGGTATCATACCCC
>CAYGHY010000372.1:0-2734 GCA_964349435.1 uncultured Oscillospiraceae bacterium | reverse complement strand
TCTTTGATAACAAGGAACAGGTTTGTCTTGTGGGCTGTATGGCACATATAAGGCGCAAATATGAAAATGCACTGAATGAAAATCAAGCGCTGGCTCAATACGCACTCGGAGAAATACAGCAACTTTACCGGATAGAACAAATGGCCGAGGAACGCAAACTGTCATTCAAAGAGCGGGCTCAACTGCGAACAAAACTGGCAGAACCCATCATACTCTCCCTTGAAAAATGGATGGAGAAAACCTATAGTACGGTTCTTCCAAAAAGTTTAATGGGTCAGGCCATTGCCTACTCCTACTCTATATGGCCCCGTATGAAGCATTACCTGAAAGAGGGACGTTTAATAATCGATAATAATCTGGCGGAAAATGCGATACGTCCTGTTGCGTTATCCAGAAAAAACTTCCTTTTTTGCGGCAATCACCAGGCCGCTGAAAATACTGCCATGATTTGCTCTCTGCTCGCCTCTTGTAAAGAGTCAAAAGTGAATCCCAGAGAATGGCTCACCCATATCATTGCCAAAATGCCCTATTATCAGAAACCCTCTGCCAAAAACAACCTGGGCGAACTATTGCCTCACAGATGGAATAAAAACGAATCCGGTAAAATCTAACACTACTCTAACAAAACGCTAACGATTGATAGTAAAAACTACACTCTGATGAAAACATATAGGTACTTTACCGGGGGCTTACATCTAGTGTAATAATTATTTGATAAGTCAACTATAAAATATTATCTTTGCCCTATGGCAAGGAAAATAGTACCCATAGAAATAACAGAAGATCAGCGGAAGGAGCTGACGGTAATGAGTCGTTCATTGAAATTGGAAAATCGGTATGTGGTTCGTTCAAAGATCATATTGCTCAGCAATGAAGGCAAGACGATGGATTACATAGAGCGGGAGACAGGAGTTAGCCGAAAGATTGTCAATAAGTGGCGACAACGCTTTCGGGAGTTCGGGCTGGATGGGTTAAAGGATGCCAGGCGACCTGGGAAGAAACCCACCATCAGTGCACAGCAAAAGGCTATGGTGATTCAGAAAGCCTGTTCAAAACCAGAAGGAGGGTATACGAATTGGTCTCAACAACGGATAGCCAAAGAGGTTGGGATAAGTCAAAGCCGGGTATTTCAAATTCTAAAAGAGGCGGATTTAAAGCCACACAAAATCGAATACTGGTGTGGTAAAAGCCCGGATCCCGAATTTGAATCAAAAATGGTGACCATCGTGGGCTTATATCTGGATCCTCCGGAAAAGGCATTGGTACTGTGTGTAGATGAAAAGACGCAAATCCAGGCATTGGACAGGACACAACCCTTACTGCCTTTACGTAGTGGCAATCCCAAACGATTAACAGCTACGTATAAGCGAAACGGAACGGTTTCTTTGATTGCTTCTCTGGCGGTTCATTCCGGTGAGGTGATTGCAAATACCATGAAATCGAATAATTCGGTAAACTTCCTAAGCTTTTTAAAAAAGTTAGACCGAACCTACCGCCGAAAGACCTTGCATATTATTGTTGATAACCTGGCAGTACACAAAAATAAGGAGGTGAAAGAATGGTTGAAGAATAAACGAAAAATCAAATTGCATTTTACTCCTACTTATTCATCGTGGCTAAACCAGGTCGAGATATGGTTCAATATTTTAACCAAAGACGTTGTTAAAGGCGGTGTCTGGCAATCTTCTGAACAATTATCGGCTCAGCTGCTGGAGTATGTCGATACATACAATAAGACAAGGGCTAAACCTTTCGAGTGGACCTATACCGGTAAACCCTTAAAAATATAGTTTACTTTTTAATTAATCATAACACTAGAACCAGACCAAGACCATATCAAAGCTTTGAGCTGGGAAAGTTTGAGTTTGACTAAGTATATGGCAAACCCTTTTTTTGATAAATACTTCTCCTTCATCTAAAACAAGCTATTTCCCTATGTGTTCTAAGGTAAAACAGATGTTTTTCCCTTAGGCGTATGCTCTTGTAGATGTAGTATGATGTGGAGGGATAATGACGGTATGGAAGGTATCAACGTAGTTGGCGAGCTGATGCATATACGGTTGGAAGAGATAGAGCAGTTCGTCGAATGGAGCTTCGTTCACCACGATTTCTTTGGTGATGTCACCGTTCTCGCAGACGTAGCTGATGACGGACGTCAAGAACTCTTCCTGCTCGGCATTGAGCTCGGCTCCTGAAATAAAGGTTCCGAACTTGCGCATAGCTTCCTTCCTGTCCACACCGATCAGAGAACGTATGAGCGCTGCCACATTGTTACCGCAGAGCATACCATTTGTGAATTTTTCGTAATCTTCCCTGGATCCAAGTTCTTTCCAAAGGATTCTCTCAAGATCGGCTATATCATCTTCCGTCAGTTGTTTTATGCCGTAGATTTTGTCCAGGACGGGAACGTGGCGGTTCTGCTTCAGGAAGTCAAATACCTTCTGCTTGTAGCTCGCTTTCATCGGGACCCCTATGCTCTCGCCGTCGTAGGAGATTACATCGTCAATATCCACCAGGAACCACTTGCCTTTCTCTCCGATGAGGAACTTCATCAAGTCGCGCAGCTCGGTTCGCACCTTCTCAAGCCATTGCAGGTTGGCGTTCTCCCAGGCTATCGGAGACAGAACTTCTTTGATGGTTTCCATCTTCGACTGAACCTGCGGCAACGAGGCCTTTTCCTGAAGTTTGTCGGCAATGAGCTGCACTCTGTGTATGCACTTGGAGGCATCCATAT
>CAYGHY010000371.1:0-2735 GCA_964349435.1 uncultured Oscillospiraceae bacterium | reverse complement strand
ATGTAAAATCATCATTCACACAACAGGCAATGTCAGTTGTAGCCGAATCAACCGTCAGACTCCCGTCGGTCAGATCAAATGAGCCGGCAGTGGGTACCCCTGTGATGATCACCGCGAAATCATTCTGCTCAATAACCAGATAATGCTCCATCTGAAATACGATTCTGGAAAGTTTATGGGAGAAACTCATGGTTATCTGGCTCTCTTCTTGGCTCACGTTTTTCACGTTGTCAGCATACATCAGGTCGATAATCGATTGTTGTGATTGAACTGTCAGGTCGATGGGTAGGGTAAAAGCTGAAATATCTTCCCGGTAGGGATAATAACCAATAAAATCAACCGCTTCACCGTTGGTAGGGAAGTAGAGTGTTTCATTTTCACTCATTGGTTCGAAGTGACCTGTTCCCTCATTGTAGATATATTTCACATTTTTTTTCAGTGCAGTAGCACCCAACTCCTCACTTTTCATCTTCATGTATACCCCAATGGCGTCTCCTCCCACCCAAGTGGTACCGGATGCACGCGTCCTCATCCCTTCAATCTCTGCATTCAGCCGAATGGCTGTTTTCACTCCTGTCGGATTGAATTCCTCACCTTCACATGCGGCAAGGAGAAATCCAATGATCAGAAAAAATAATAAACACTTCATGGATTTAAAAACTTTAAATTGGTATTATGTTAATATTAAAACCAGCGCATTGTTTATTGAAATGAGATCTTAAGGATGTATGCAATGTGGTGATTTCCTATAACATAAGAATGATTATTAACATAAATAAATTTAAGAAATCTAAATGAAGCATCTATTTATATTTAGACCAAATATAAATAAGCTCTGATGGATTGTGGAAGGGCAAGTACAGATATGAAGGTTGTTACGGAGAAATCTACTAAATTCTACCAGTATTGCGGTACTCCATGGGGGTGGTGCCCACTTTTTTCTTGAAAAAAGATAGGAAATACTCGTAAGAGTTGAAGTTGAGTTCAAATGCTACCTCCTTGATGGAGTGATTGGTTTCAGTCAGCATCTCCTTCGCTTTTCTCAGCTTCAGTTCCTGGAAATATTGTGCGGGTGAGTAACCGGTATACTCCTTAAAAACCTTGCGGAAAAGTGAGTAGCTAATTCCCAGGTTTTGTGCCAACTCTTTTAAGTCCAAGTTTTTAAGAATGTTTTCACACATGATCACTTTTGCTCTTTCAATCTTCTGTGCTGAATCATTTGTTTCGAAATTCTTGTTTTGGGCAAGTGAGAGGATGGTTCCCAGGATATTGAACACAATGCCTGCAAGGTTTTGCTGAGCTGCTGTTTTGTCTTCCTTGGCGATCTTGATGGCAGAGGTGAAAAGATTTACAAGATCTTCATTTACCCCCACATCGAGGATTTGGTTTTCCCGCGATAGAAATCCCTGAGAGACAATATTGTCTATGATCTTTCCCTCAAAGCCGATGTAATACTCGTTCCAGCCGGTATCTTTTTGTGGTGAGTAGGTGTGCCACTGACCCGGGAAAAGTACCATGACCTGCCCTTTGGTAATGATGGAGTGTCGTGTCGACTCGGAAGAGAAGTTACCTTTTCCTTTGCTGATGTATACAATTTGATATTCGGAAAGTATTCTTCCTTTACCCGGGTGGAAATAATAGTTTTTCGGATGTTCAGTAGAGGGATAAAGCGAGTGGGGTGGAATGGGCTGAAAGCCGACCGTGTTGACGGTGAGTCCAAACTTCCTATCCCTTTCATTGACCAACAGGTATTTAAAGTCGATGCCTAAATCATTGAATCTCATCTTGTCTGTTTTTCAGCGGCACAGTGTTTGAGGGCTTTCCCTTTTTTTTATCGGCGGTAAATATACAAAAAAAAAGGCAATGTGGTATCACGTTTATTTTTTATACGCAATACCACATTGAGCCAAGAGAATAAATTGTCTATCAAGCCTGTTTTGTAGGATTAAAATAGATTGGGGATGATCAATGAGAAGATCAGGACTGCCATACCGATGACAAGAAATGTAATTGCCTTGTTACCGGCTCCCTTCCATTCCTTCAGAATGATGCCCCACACATTGCTAAATACCACGTTGAGTGACATTAGGATACTCCAGGAGAAAGCCATCATCACACTATTGGCCTCAAAGAAGCTTTGTCCCATACCAAGGCCGAAGAACTGAGAATACCAAAGCAAACCTGCCAGGGCACAGAATAGCAGGTTATTGATCAATACAGCTTTCGATGAGCGGGCAATTTCCCCACCTGTTTTGTTCTTTCGGTTCATGTAGAGGCAATATACCAGGTTTGTCAGAAATCCTCCGAAAGTGACCAACAGAGTTACAGGGTTCTGTGCGAACAGATCTGAAGCACCGGCGGCTATTGCCGCCTCTTTTACCGGGATTCCGGCACTCAGGCCAAGGCTGAAACAGGCACTCATTACACCTGAGAGCAGAGCGATGAGCAATCCTTTTTTCAGTGCGAAGTCTTTGATTGCTTTTCGTCGCTCCTCAGCCGTCATGTTTCGTGAGCGGAGGCTGCCGGCATATCCCAGCAAAGTGATGCCCACAAGTGTCACAGCAACGGCAAATAACAGGATCAATCCTTTGGGTGAGAGCAAATCCGTTCCGGTCAGCATTGCCGGGATAAGCGTACCGAAGGCAGCACAAGTGCCAAGTGCTACTGACTGTCCCAGTGCGATACCGAGGTAACGCATACTGAGTCCGAAAGTTAGTCCGCCGACTCCCCATAGT
>CAYGHY010000370.1:0-2737 GCA_964349435.1 uncultured Oscillospiraceae bacterium | reverse complement strand
CCATCGACGACCAGAGGATTCTTCTCAATGAGCCTAAGCAGGCGTTCACCCAGCATCCTGCCGGCCGTCAGGTCGGTATCCTGCAGGATCAGGGCATATTCATCCCCGCCGTATCGGAACGCGGAATCCGAGGACCGTGTATGGGCTGTCAATTGTCCCGCAACATACCGGATCACCGCATCACCCATAACATGCCCGAACGTGTCGTTGATCTGCTTGAAGTGGTCAATATCCAGAAAGATCAGGCAGAAGTTGGCCTTGAGCCCTCCGATCCTTTTCCGTGTAAACAGGTCGATGTTGACTTTCAGCAGGTGATCAAAATGACGCCGGTTGTACAATCCGGACAGCTCATCCATCAGGGAGAGAGCCGTCAGTTTTGCGTTGACCTGGGCAATCTCTTCCTCTGCCTTTACCAATTTGGTGATGTCGTGGGAGATCCCCCATGTTCCGATGATCTTTCCGTTGATGTCATACAAGGGGTACTTGCATGTGGAAAAGGTGATGACTTCGCCTTTTGAATTGACGGCCTGTTCAATACGGTCGATGATGGGCATACCCGTTTTCATGACATGCAGTTCATCCTGGCGGCACATATCCGCAAATACCTTCGGGTAGAAATCGGCATCGCTCATGCCAATCAGCTCATTCTGGTCATTTTTGCCAAACTGCATGATGTGTGTACGGTTGTTAAGGATAAACCTGGACTCGGCATCCTTGAAATAGATCGTATCCTTCGTTTGATTCAGCAAGGTATCAAGGATCAGCGTATCAGACAGAAGCGCTGAAGGCTGATGTCTGTGCAAGTTTACATAGCCCGGACGATTCATGGAACCTGCCGTATCGTCAGTTGAATCCCTGCGTGTCATGCGCCCTCCCCGATAACAGATGCTTCATAACTCATAATGCCTATACAACCAAATCACAGTTGTGTCAAGGACAGTGTCAATATGAGCCGGATCGGAATGCAGGTGTATTGCCATGAGAACAAGGGGGACGTTGATATGCTCCCCACAGAGTAGACACTCGAAAAAACAAAAATCGGGACTACACTATTAGGGATTTTTCAAAGTCCTCTTTGCATCTATGCTTATATCATTGAACTAAGGGAAGAGTGTGCTTAATAAAGTTATCTTAGTTCACTATAAAACAAAATATTGGGGTGCCCCTCTGTACCGTGAAACATAGCGCTAAAGAATTCGTCCGTAAATTCTTTGCCAGCAAGCTCCCTTTTGTCTAGTATTATTCCATATCGCTCACTTCCGATATCAAAGGTGAAAAGAGATATTCCCATGGACTTGATTTTATATAACGAATACTTATATAGACTTCGTTCCTGTAGCCCATTCGCCATATCCCTGAAAAACAACAGATTCTCTCCTAACTTGCAATGGATAATCGGCCACATTGCTACTACTGTACCATAGCGAACATAGCTTCTTAAATCATTGAATCTATTATGAAACACATCGTCTTTAGATACCTTATACCAAAGTTCTAAGGCGATTTTCCCGAGAAATCTACCCATATATACGAGTGACTTTGGAGTAAGGACAAGCTTGAAGGTTTCTTTGTTCCCATTCAGTATCTCTTTTTTTAGGCTCTCATCGCTGACAATTGCTTCGACAACTGCTTCATCATTTGAATATGCAGGACGTAGCACTATACCACTGTCGCTAAATGGATGATAATCAGCAAGTGCACCACCTGCTTTTTTCTCTAGCGATAAATCACAATAGGGGCTTTTCCCCTTTTTACTTTTAGTTCCATAGATGGTTCTCCAAAAGGCAAAAGGGGTTTTATCTAAAACAAACTTTTCTATTTCTCGTCCTAAATAGTTTTGGCATTTATCACATACAGCGTTCATGAGAATATCATCGGTATTCCCTAATGATTCTGGGATAATATGCTCTACAGTATTAAAGCTTCCACTCTCAACTAAGCAGAAAATACACTTATTGGTTTTAGTTGTCACTTTTTATCCCTTTCTATCTGATGAAAAAATCTGACGACCTTTATATAAAAGCTTTAGCAATGCCACTAAGTTTATTTCTCTTTGTGATCTCACTGTTATTGTCTTATTATAACCGATCTGCCGCAAGTATGTAATGATAATGCTAAATCTACAGTTTACGCATAATCGCTAAGCAATTAAATATGTTAGTTTATTGTCATATTTTATAATCAGGTCGTCAAGGGACGATTCCTTGACGATGGATTTTCACTTTTAATGTATGTTAATTCCGACCGCATACCAGCTTGGCATGCCAATTAGTTATGATATTTATGTATAAAACGCTATTTATCAGAAGATAGTCAATAAATCACTTGGGGCGGTTATGTGAGTAATCATTGATTTTACTGGCTTTTTCAGTTCTATAAAATGACATACAACAGTTCGCACAGAAAGCATCACCAGATTATCAGAATAAGAGACAAACAATTCCTAGAACGACTACAACCGTTCCCCCGGTTCCACATCAGCACATTCATCCTGATTGACAGAAAATCAGCAAGAAAAATCGCTGCCTCAGTAAAACAATCTGCGCATAGCGGCGACAGCGGTATCCTCCAGGATTTCCTTCGCCTGAAGCGCCCCTTGACAAATGCCGGTTGTTTTTCTATGATACGGTTCATCAGGAAGGCAGACGCGAAGGAGGGGTTCCATTGATCCGCATGGTGATGCGCAGGTCCCCCCGCGTGGAGAGATCCCCGCGCTGTTTGTGCTGCGCTGCCTGAA
>CAYGHY010000369.1:0-2740 GCA_964349435.1 uncultured Oscillospiraceae bacterium | reverse complement strand
TGTTGTCCAGTGCTCTGGTTTCAATGCCCCCAACATGATAGGTCTTTTTGATATTCCTGAATTCTAGCATTTTGTTCGAATCCTTCTCTTTCAATAAAGTGCACTATATGACTTTAGGTTGCTGGAGTTATGCAGTTAAATATTCTGCGACTCGAAGTATTTGGATAACCGTCTCTGTTGGTGCCTTGTATTTGATTCATCGGCTGTTGCCAATGAACGCAACAAGAAGCAAACCAGGCCCTGTGTGGGTGCCAATAACCGGGCCAAGGTAATTAATAATGACGTCCTTCACATTAACGTTGCCCATTACTAGTTTTTTTAAGTGCTCCGCATCTTTTCGACAGGCACCATGACTGATAAAAACGATCTGCTCTTCTGGATTAGCGATTCGATTTCTTAACTCCTGTGCCAGGGAGCCAATAGCCTTCTGTCTTCCTCTCACCCTTCTATTGGGAACAAGCTTCCCCTCGTTATCCACGAACAGGATAGGTTTTACGTGTAGCACAGTGCCGAATGCAGCACTTGTGGTGGAAAGCCTTCCGCCTCTTCGCAGATGGTCCAGCCTGTCAACTGTAAACCACATGTTAATCTTCAATTTAGTGTCTTCTATCCAGGCTACTATTTCTTCCTTGGATTTTCCTTGCCTCTTCATTTCACATGCGTAATAGACCAAAATGCCTTGTCCTACACTAGCACATTTTGAATCAATCACTGTGATGTCGGCAGCTTTGTTATCGGCCATAGCAGCCTTTTGCGCCGTAATAGAATGGTTGAATGATTCACTTAGGGCAGATGAGAAACCTACATATATGATAGAAAATCCTTGAGCAACATACTTCCTGAAGTACTCTTCATATACACTGGGAGTAATCTGCGCTGTTGTAGACATATTGCCTTTTCGAAGTTCATCATAAAACTTCATATAGCTAATTGACCTACCAAAGTTGTCTTCATAATCTTTTTCATTCAATCTAAAGTGAAAGGGAATCACGGGTACATTATTCTTATTGAGAAATTCAGAAGAAAGGTCACAGTTCGAATCAGTGATGATGATTAACTTCATTTTTTATCCCCTTTACGGTTTAATGATTGAGTCCTGAACCAGCAGTAATGTAAAGCTAGTCTTTTACACCGTTTTGATTATGGAAAATATCCCGAGTGTCTACATTTCCACGACTCCTTTTGATACGATAATTGCGATCCTTAAGCCGTGAAATGCAGCAGTGTCATAATGAATTGCAGTGCCTTATCCCGTGGATCGCAACGAGACTAAGCTTTAGTGTCATCAAGCTTTCTTCCTGTATGTTGAGAAATCTATTTTCGGTTCAGTACCCCAGTTCAAACGCTGGATGTTGCCCCTGTGTGCAAATATTATCAGAGATGCTAATAGAAGCCCGAAGCAGATCAGTATCCAATTCCGATTAATGCCTGCAGTAATTGTATTCATCAGGAGATATACTCCTGTTCCCAGCAGATTGGACAAAGAAACAGTGCGCGTCGCACATATCAGGATGGCCATCACGATGATGATGATCGCTGCATATAGTGGCTGCAGAATCAACAACACTCCCAAGGTTGTAGCAATGCCTTTCCCCCCATTGAAACCGAAGAATGCCGGCCAAATGTGACCAACAACAACGAATAAACCGGCTGTCAGGCCACCGTCTCTTCCAAGAAGCAGTATGCCAATTTCAACAGCAAGCATTCCTTTTGCAATATCACCCAGTAGAGTGAGTATCCCCGCCTTTTTCCCCAGAACACGCATGGCATTGGTAGCGCCGCTGGAACCACTGCCATGCATGCGCAGATCCTTTCTGGCAAGCAAGCGCCCAACGATTACTCCGGTTTGGAAGTTCCCAAGCAGATAACCCAGGACCGCGCACGTGAGAAGATGCAGCCAGCTCATCTGTATTCCCTCTTTCCGTATGATTGTTGACTAGTGCCTTACCAGAGTTGCGATGTACTTGACTGCCAAAATGAACAAGTTTGCTCCACCTATCAAATATGCGGTCTTAACAAAGCGGTGACCTTGCCAATATCCATAACACAGGCCAATTGTGGATATGACTAACGAGCATAGGAAAGCCAACAAAATAACGAGTGAACTGACCGGCATGCTGATACCCAATACTACTCCTGTTAATAGGATTGGCGGACACCAGCGCAGGGCAAGCTTTACGATACCTCCTCCTGTCACATATGCGACCAAGCTTTCCGTAAAGTCACCAAAGTGAAAGGCTTTGAAAATCATATAGGTGGCTAGCATAAACAACAAAGCGAATGTCAAATAAGGGACGAGCGATTCTGAAGCGGTAGAGACTATCAATGCATTGATATACTGCGCCGCTACTACGCCAAGGATGGTGACTCCTACCTGGATCAAAGCAAAAATCGTACTTAATGTTATGATGCGTTTTCCTGACAAATTGTTTTGGGTTGCGCCTACAGTCATGGTTGGCTCAATGTGCAGCAAACAGCAACTGAAGAAGATAAGCAGCGCATCTACCACTGACATAAGTCATCACCTCGCCGCTGCTCTGCAAGCCTATTCAGGTTTGCAGGCCGTGCAGTTTCTGGAACACTGCCAAAGACGATCCGCGGCAGGTGCCCAGTTTTGCGCAGCATATATACACTTGTCTGTCAATTCATGCACATCCTCAGGATGTATCATGTCTGTAGATTTTGCATGCGTCAAATCCACGATATCGGCTAAACTCTGCGGATTATCCAGCAAAGGGCA
>CAYGHY010000368.1:0-2758 GCA_964349435.1 uncultured Oscillospiraceae bacterium | reverse complement strand
ATCACAGTATGCGGAAAATCAAGGGGTACACCTTTGACGATTTCCTTGATTATTTCTTCAGGATTCTCATCTCTTGGATTATCTGAGGTAATTATTGCTTCATCGCAATTCCCCACAACAGCCTGGGCCATCAATGGGCGTTTGGTTTTATCCCGACCGCCTCCGCAACCAAACACGCAGATCAGGCGGCCCCGGGTCAATGAACGCGAGGTCTGAAGCACATTGACTAGTGCATCCGGAGTATGTGCATAGTCCACAATGACGGTGAACGGAGCGGAAACCTGCACTTTGTCCATTCTGCCTGGAACAGTTTCAACCATGCTAAAAGCATCCCGTACCAAAAGCGGATCAATCTTCAATGCCGCAGCCCCGGCGGCCATAGCAGTCATGTTATATACATTGAAGAATCCCTTGAGCGGACATGCATAGCTCTGCTCGCGTCCTCTGATTACAAGGTCAATCCGGCATCCGTCCCAGTCACAATTCCAGTCGACGATCTGAACTGTGGCATCCGCGCTTTTCCCGTATGTTAGAAACAATTCCTCTTGACCAAGCTCCTGCCATAAACGCCTGCCGTAAGCATCATCGATATTCACTATACCGGTTCCACCCTGCTTAAGGTAACAGGAGAAAAGGAGCTTTTTAGCCTTATAGTATTCTTCCATCGAGCCATGAAAGTCCAGATGATCCTGGGTAAGGTTAGTCCATACGGCGAGGTCATATTTCAGGCCTGCTATGCGCTGTAGAGCAAGGGAATGGGAAGAGACCTCCATGACAAGACTTCTGGGCCGAACTGCGGCGCCATGCATCATTCGGAATACGTCAAGAGCTTCTGGAGTGGTGTGAGTAGCATCCGTTCTCTGTTTCCCAAGCTGATACTCCACTGTACCGAACATCCAGGCCCACTCCTGACCTAAAAGAGTATCGAATAACCTTTTGTATAAATGGGCTGTAGTGGTCTTGCCGTTTGTACCTGTAATTCCTACAGAAATAATGCTGGAGAGGTCAATGTTCCAGAGGGTTTTTCCCAATACACCAATTGCTGACCTGATTTCAGAAACCCTGGCCCAGGGAGTACTGAGGGTTTCATGATTTTTATCTGATACTACCGCCACCGCTCCGGCTTCAACAGCCTCTTTGATGTATTCATCTCCATGAGTTTTCAATCCTGGTACCGCAATATATAGTACACCAGGTTTAACACGCCGGGAATCGTATACAATATCCTCAATACAGGGATCCCCTTCTCCCCCCCTGCCAAGAAGACTAATGCCTGATGCACGAAGTAGTTCATTAAATTTCATGATCATTCCTGATAAAGATGCATAAAATGAGAGCCTTTGAGTTCGATTGGAGAGCATTCATTATTTCAGGCTTTCTCCGATTGAGCAGAAAAGAGTGCAGACTTCCGAAGGATCCAACAACTTTCCGGGTAAGGGCGTCTGCTTTCTCACTATCCCTGAGCCCACTGCATAGGTGGAAATTTTCTTCGTATTCAGGATATTAAAAGCATCCCGAAGGTCTTTTCCAACACAATCAGGAACAATAGTAGCGGAGCTGTCCGCGTGCTCACTATCACCAATTGTAAAAAGTACGATTTCCCCTTTTCTGTCAACGTAACTTCCAGCAGCCGGAGTTTGGTAGCGCACTGACTTGCCCGTCCCGATGATTCTAAAGGGTACATCCAAGGAGTCCAGATCCTGTATTGCACCGTTTCTGGTCCGGCCGGTGCAATCAGGTACACTGCGATGACTTGCCTGAAGATTTTGGGCTACCGCCTGCCTTGGAAAAACCTTCTGGGCAAACTCAAGTTCGGGATGACTCAATATCTGGGTCATAATCTTGCGGAAAGCAGGTGCAGCTGCAGTACCCCCACCAGTCTCACCTGTCGCCGGTTCGTCAATAAGCACTCCGCACAGGAGAGCAGGCTGATCAACCGGCAGAAAACCAATGAACGATGACCAGTGTCGGTTTTTATCGTATCCCCCAGCATCGGTTTTCCTACTGGTTCCAGTCTTTCCTGCAACTGAAATCTCCGGAATACGAGCGTTTTTCCCTGTGCCATTTTCAACCACTTCCACAAGCATTTTTCGTAGCTTAACTGAAACCTCCTCCGAAATGACTCTGCGTACAGGCTTTGCAGAAGAAACGGTCACTACAGACCCATTTTGCTTCAGCACCTTTTCATACATTACCGGAGTTACCAGCACACCTCCGTTTGCAACGCTTGCGAAAGGAAGCATCATCTGAAGAAATGTAGCAGATAATTCATAACCCATAGCCATGGTCACTCTGGTACGCCCGGACCAGGAACGCACAGGATGAAGAATTCCCTCCTCTTCACCCGGTAGCTCAATACCGGTCTTCGCACCAAAACCAAAATCCCTGCTAAACTTATAAAAAAGATCATTTCCAAATACACTTGCCACCCGGGCAAAACAGACATTGCTTGAAACGGCCATAGCCCGGGTAAATGTAATATGCCCATTGGGGACGTTATCCCGTATAACCTGATTGTAAATTTCAAATACCCCATTGTTGCCATTAAGGATATCCTGCTCATTAAAGAGCTTTTCCTGAAGAGCAACAGCAGCAGTCACCACTTTAAATGTAGATCCGGGTTCATATACCATGCTGATGCAATTGTTCTGTCTGTCCTTAAGGGAGAAGTGCGAAGGTACATTGGGATTGAATGATGGTTCATTAGCCATGGCGAGTACTTTTCCGGTATGTGGATCCATGACGATTGCCATTCCGC
>CAYGHY010000367.1:0-2764 GCA_964349435.1 uncultured Oscillospiraceae bacterium | reverse complement strand
TACCACTATAGATGATGTCGTTGCCTGGAGAATGTGCGTGGGTTGTGGGGCTTGTAAAGCTGTTTGTCCGCAACAGCGAATCCGGCTTGATGATGTTATTACCGATGGTATACGCCCAGTGTCTGACAATTCAATATCCTGTTCTAAGTGCAACGCATGTTTAAGTACTTGTCCAGGAATCGAAATGACCAATGACACTTTTGATCCTGAGGAAATAAAAGCCTTAAAACCAGGTTGGGGGACAATCCTTGAGGTTTACGAAGGATACGCAACCGACAGTGAGCTTCGTTTCAATGGTTCATCAGGAGGGGTTGTAAGCGCACTGGCACTTTTCTGCATTGAGAAGCTGGGCATGAGTGGAATTGTTCACACAAAAGCAGCTGAAGATAAGCCTTGGTGCAACACAACAACATTCTCTACCTGTAAAGATGAAATTAATAAAACAGCGAGCTCACGCTATTCTCCAGCATCTCCAGGTGAGGGTATTTCGCAAATTCTTTCAACAAAAGGTAAAGCTGTATTTATTGGAAAGCCCTGCGATGTAGCAGCCTATTATAAAGCAAAGAAAATAGTGCCGGAGCTTGAGGAAAAAACCGGTTGCACAATAGGCATTTTCTGCGCAGGTACACCCTCTACACAGGGTACGTTGGACCTTTTAAAAAAAATGGCGCATCGCGTGTTTTAATGGGTTACCCCAACATATAGTGTAAAATGTTATTTTCTTTAATATGGAAGCAACGACACAGTTTTTCGAAAGTATTCTAGGGATCAAAGCCCCCTGGCACATCACCAAAGTAACTCATGACAATGATGGTGGACGAGTGGATTTGTATGTTGAACATGATAAAGGCATTCGGTTTCCCTGTCCGGTATGCAAGCAGTTCTGTTCAATCTACGACCATGCCCCTGAACGTGAATTCCGTCATTTGAATGTTTTTAACTATCCGACATACATTCACGTCAGGATTCCCAGGGTGAACTGTATAGCCGATGGTGTTCTACAGATAGAGCACGGCCTTGCAGAGTCCAATGGAACGGTTACCTATGAGTTCGAACGCATGGTAATTGATCTGGAACAGGAGTGTTCACTTGAAAGTATCAGTCGTATACTGAATGTAGATTGGCATCTGTGTCAGCGTATACAGGAGCGTGCCGTTCAACGTGGGAGAGAGCGCAAAGAGCATGCACTTCCGATTCATATCGGTGTTGATGAGAAATCGTTCGCTAAAGGGCATAAATATGAGACAATCATTTATGATACCGATAAAGGTGTTGTTGAAGATGTAATTGATGACCGGAGACGGGAGAGTCTTGAATCATTTTACAAGAAATTTACTATAGAACAGTTGTCGGCTGTCGAGACAATTTCGATGGATATGTGGGATCCCTTTATTTCGGCCACAAGACAATATATTCCAGACGCAGCCGAAAAAATCGTATTTGACCATTATCATGTTACTCGGATTGTCACCAAAGCGGTTGATACCGTTCGAAAACAGGAACATCAGAGTTTGATGAAAGAGGGTATCGACTTTTTAAAGGGAACGAAGTATTTATGGTTATGGAATGAGGAGAACATACCGGATTTCCGTCGTGCTGAATTTGAAGAACTTCGCGCCAAAGACCTAAAGGTATGCCGTGCAAGGGTGATAAAAGAAAATCTGCGAAATTTATGGAATTACAAATCAAAAGCATGGATGGGAAAGTTTTTCAGCCGGTGGTATTACTGGGCAACGCATAGTAAGCTTCGGCCAATTATCGCCGCTGCTAAAACACTCAAGTCACACCTTCCAAATATTTTGACTTACGCGCAACATAAAATCACCAATGCCATTGGTGAAAGCATCAATAGTAAAATTGAAAAGATGAAGCGACTTGCTTGCGGGTATCGGAATAGAGAGCATTATAAAATCGCAATATTGTTTCATTGCGGAGGCCTGAAATTGTATCCGAATCGCAAGCAGATACAATTTCAGATATTGTCGCATCAATTTGCCTGAAATCAATCGGTGAAACGGAGATCGGCTCTGCTGGGGAGCACCCGGTCAAGGGATAGCCGGTTGGGACGTTCGATGAATAATCGATACGGGAGGGGTCGAAAGACTCCTCCAACCCAATACTATACTATCGAATCAATTATTCAGAGATCGTCCTTATGCCTTTAAAAACCTCGGGGTCTGGGGCAGAGCCCCGGAATTGACAGGTACACCACAATAGATTGTGGTACCCATTAAAACTCCCGATGACTCGTATATTCGAAGCTACTCAAGCGGGAACTGGCAAATTCAGAATTCAGTTGATTGATGCTAGAGGGAGTACTACCACATCCGTAGATAGGGGTACTTTTTAGCCAATTTTCTGCCATTTTGTGACGTAGATCACATACAAGCACGCAGAATCAATATATTTTGAAACTGGCGCTTATTTTATTTAAAAAGGGAATACTTTATGCCAGGACCAGCGACAAAACTCGGATCGATGACCGGACATGGAGGGACTGTAACAGGCCCCGGTTGTCCGACTGTCCTTATAAATAATGTACCTGCGATTCGGGTGGGCGCCGATATGCATGTCTGCCCGATGGTCACTCCCGCAACACCACCTATTCCTCATATTGGTATGACCAATATAGGCCCGGGAGTACCTACTGTTTTAATCGGCAAAATGCCCGCATCTACAGTAGGAGACAATTTCCTCTGTGCAGGCCCTCCGGCACCTGTTGTGACCGGTGCTTTCGATGTGCCCATCGGGACTGGTGGAGCTG
>CAYGHY010000366.1:0-2769 GCA_964349435.1 uncultured Oscillospiraceae bacterium | reverse complement strand
CTATATCTCATCCTGAAAAGGGCGACCGAGAATTTTCTGTCTCGGGTCGCCCAAATGCCAATCACTAGTAAACCAAGTCACACTTGGATTATACCGCTAACCTTCCGTGAGAGTCAAGAAGTTGTGCAGGATATAATAGCCCAAATCAATTCTGGAATCTGTGAAAACAAAAACATAGAGGAACTGATTGAGCACCTTGCCGAAAAGCTCAAACATACTTCGGGTAAGAAGCAATATGGTTATTTAAAAGCACCCCTCAAAGCAATCATAGATCAAATAGTCGATGAGCTTGCAAAGGATGAACGTGTGCAAAAGCTGTACAGCAGTTGGTATGAAATGCGTAACGAGGTGTTAACCACTTACACAGATAAGCTGACACTGCCTCTCCCTTTATCGCAGCAAAAAGAACTCAAGAGCATCAAAAACATGGTGATTGCCGAAGCGTTGAATATTGGCAGTCACCATGTTACGTTAGAACCGGACGAGGAACATGAGACACCGACTGTACTGCATGATGACGGCGCAGATGAAGCAGACGATGTACTTCCAGTACCTGAAGAATCACCATTGATAACTAACGAAACATCATCAGATACCGGATATGATAATAAAGATTTTATCGAAGACCCGTCACAGGATGAAACATCAGATGACGATCGGCTAGAGTTTAAATACCATGTCAAATGGAGCGACAGATACAAGGAGGCTCGTGAGTTTTTATATGGCACCGATGATATCGAGCCGGACTTTGCAGAAGCCTACCGTCTGTTTACAGAGGAAGCGGAAATAGGAAATGCTTTGGCAATGCACGACCTTGGCCGGATGCACATAGTCGGACTTGGTGTGGAGATGAGCGTGGATGCTGCGCAGGAGTGGTATTCAAAAGCTCTCACTGCTTTTTTAGAAGTGGAGTCAGATAAGAGCAGTCCTTATCTCCAGTATCGCATCGGTAAAATGTATGCTGCAGGCTTGGGTACAACACAGGATTATTTGGAAGCTGCAGATTGGTTTCACCTTGCAGTTGCCAAAAATCATAAGTATGCGCAATACTCCCTTGCCGGACTTTACTATCATGGTCAAGGTGTGGATCAAAGTTATGAAACTGCCTTTGACCTTTACGGAAAATCTGCAAGACAAAAAAATCCTTATGCTTCCTATGAGCTTGCAAAAATGTATCGGGATGGTATCGGTACAGAGAAGAATATGGAGAAAGCTGATGAACACTTCAAAAAAGCGTTTATCGGCTTTTTAGATTTGGAAGCCCAAAGCAAGGACGACAAGCTCCAGTACCGTCTTGGTCAGATGCTCTTTACCGGAACAGGTACTAAACAGGATATTATTACTGCCATTTCATATTTTGAGAAAGCAGCGAAACTTGGAAATGTCAATGCACAGTATATGCTCGGCAAGATTTTTCTCGAAGCTGACAGTGAGCATGAAAACTTAGAAAAGGCATTGCAGTGGCTTGGTAAAGCTGCGGACAACGGAAATGCTCTCGCTCAATATGCAATGGCGAAACTGTATCTCACGGGAAGCCATGTGGAAAAGGATATAACGAAAGCCGTGGAGTTATTCACAAAATCCGCAGAACAGGAAAACCAGTATGCAGAATATCAGCTGGGTAAGTTGTATCTTTTAGGTGAGGATGTTCCTAAAGATATTAGAGTAGCCATCAAGTGGCTCACGGCTTCTGTAGATCAAAACAATCAGTTTGCACAGTACACTCTTGGCAAGCTCTACCTTGCAGGAGAAGAAACTGAAAAGGATATTCCTAAGGCAATCCGTCTTCTGACTGCTTCGGCTGAGCAAGATAATCAGTTTGCACAATATGCTCTCGGCAAGCTCTACTTGTTGGGTGAGGATGTTCAAAAGGATGCGGAAGCAGCAATCAAATGGTTTACTGCTTCGGCAGCACAGGAAAACCAGTATGCCCAATATGCTCTCGGCAAACTGTACTTATTAGGTCATGATATCAAGCGAGATAAGGAAATAGCTGGACATTGGCTGTCAGCAGCTGCAGCACAGGGAAATATCTATGCGCAGTTTCTATTGGAGCGCATGGACTCCTTCAAAGACCCATCTGTACTTCTTGCAGCAACAAGACTGATGCATCACCTCGGCAATATCATAGGAGAGGCATACAGACCGACTGGTGGCAATCCTCTCATGCAGGTTGACCGCAAGCTCCGCAAAAAACTCATGGAGAAAAAATCAGAGCAAGGTCATGCAGCTGATGATCATACACAACAAATCTATTAATCGGAGGGAAACAGTATGAAGAAAAACAATGGATATAAAAGAGGGAAACTTTCAAAAGCATATATGTCACCACAGATCAAACTGCTCGTTAAAAAAGTCACGTTGTTTCGTAGAGCCGGAAATCGAAACCGATAAAGGAGGTTCGCCATGGCAGGATATATTCATTTCACAGAGGAGCAAAAGCAAAGAGCCAATGCAATAGACCTTGAGGACTTCCTCCAAAGACAAGGAGAACAGCTTGTCCGATCTGGCAGGGAGTGGCGGTGGAAACGTCATGACAGTGTGACTGTACGAGGCAATCAGTGGTTTCGTCACAGCAGCAGGGAAGGCGGCCTGGCTATCGACTTTGTGCAGGAGTTCTATGGACTGACTTTTCCTGAAGCAGTGACTTTGCTTCTAGATGGTGAAAAAGGTGCTGTGTTTAAACAGAGTGATAAAAAGGCACTGGAGCCTAAGCGAAAAGAATTCTTATTGCCGGAGACGGCCGATAATATGCGCCGGGTATATGCC
>CAYGHY010000365.1:0-2785 GCA_964349435.1 uncultured Oscillospiraceae bacterium | reverse complement strand
CTGAGCTGTCATCCATTGGATAGTTCTAAATTGCTGGAGGAATATGTTTCGGTTTACATGCCTGCTTATAGCAATTCTCATTCTTCTTCCCATATCAGCCGGGGCAGAGGGAGTTCAGCGATTCCTGCTTGTCGGAACTGATATTCAGGGGAGTCCTGTTGATGTTTCTGCTGATAAAGCGATGAGCAGGGCAGATGTGATTCTCATCCTGGCTGTAAAGACAGGGCTGCCCGATATCAGGGTATTGAATATCGAGCGCGATTATCTGGTTGAATTGCCTGATGGAGTTGGGTCCAATAAACTTGCTACCTCAACCTATTTTGGCGGCCCGGAGCTTCTGCTCACCGCTGTCAATGAGCTTTTTGATATTGATATTCACCACTTTATTCAAACAGATATTGAAAGCATTCCTGCTATCATTGATAGTATAGGCGGTGTAGATGTGGAAGTATTTGAGGAAGAGGTAATAGGTTTTGGAAAGACATATTTTGTTGAGCCGGTTCTCTTCCCGGGAGTCAATCACTTAAATGGCATACAGACTCGGAACTTTATTCGATTCAGGGATGATGCTCTGGATGCTGTTGAATCAAACAAACAACGGAATGAACGCCATATGCGTATATTGTCAGCTTTGGCAGATAAAGCAGTTCTGTTGTCGCTCGAGGATACAACAAACGCATTGGAGCAGATATCCAACCTGGTTGAGACAAACATAAGCCTTTATGACCTTATGCTGCTGCTGCAGAAAATGTCTATGCCCGGCAAGTTTATGGAGCGTTTGGATTTTTTGAACTCACCGGGTGGAGCCTATACAATCAGGCAGGTGAAGATGCATAAGGTCGTTGTAGCGGAAAACATGGAAGAAGAACAACGCAAGGTCAAAGATTTTCTTTTCTATCCAGCAAGGTGACTGCAGCTTTATTCTCTGCAACAGGAAGGAAAGACATGAAGAAGAAATATTTATCAATCCTGCTCATACTGGTGCTTGTGATTGGGTTTTTCATCCCGGCGCATGCAGCGATCATCTATGATGTTTTCACGCATCCGGAATTGGGTGAAATGCTCACATTCCATTCAGACAGCGGAATGTTCCGGTTTCAGATATATGGCTATACTTATTATGAGATTTTTGATCCGCAGATACCGTTCCGGGGCATGAAGGTCAATCAGACTAATCTCATCCATGACCAGATGCCGACAATTGATGAATCACTTAACTTTATGTTTGACAGCTTGGAAGGAAAGAGTGGGGACAGTGTCCCTGCGCAGCTTTCTTACACGGGAATTTCTGAGCCATATTCTGTGACACTGGAACTCCTGAGCCGTGAAGATAAAGTGGAAGCAATTCAATTGCTCAATGGCTTTGAAGGCCCTGAAGGTTATGGCAGCCTGCAAGCCATACCAGGCTTTGAGTATGAAGACTTTACCACGCTTGCAGAGGACCACGAGATTTTCACCGCCAAGGTTGGTGACAAGCGGTATGAGTATCGTGTGCTGCAGTTTTTTATTGATGAAAACGCCATCGACGGCTATTATTTTGAACGTTACTGCTATTTGAAGATTGACGGTGTCTGGCGGTTGGGGCGTGTGACCAGGGAGTATGCCGATATGTCTGAAAACCGCGAGTACTACCACCATGGGGTAGCAGGTTCCTGGTCTGGGGCTGCGTATGACGTTCATTATGAACTCATGCAGGATTTGGAGTGGGGCACTTCGAGGGAAGAAATTATTACGATTGATGGAGCAGTTGAAGAGGGGAATGATGTGAGGGTCGTGGACACTGAGATCTTCAGGATCCCATGTTCCATCACCTATTCATTTACAGACGGACTGTTATCAGGAGTCAAGTATGATTTAGGGGAGGAACTGTCCTATTGCTCAGCATTCATCTCGCTCTTTATGCGGTATGCTGACCCGGTTACGTTTGATGAATTTGGAAATTCTTCCTGGTCCCTCAACGACTCTGTCATCCATTTGCTATATGACCAGCAATCGCCTATCATCAGTGTGATTTATGACGACTAACCGTCATGATCACCCAAAGTTTTTTTCAGTGAGTTTTAGCCTGTTCTGATTTTTTAGATAACGGAAAGGAATGTTAAATGAAAAAAGTCATCATCGCCGCCCTTATCCTGCTCCTGGCAGCACAGTCAGTCAGTGCCCTGGCAGCAGACGCTGCAACCCTGGTTCCCAGCACACTGACACGGGACATTCCGTTAAGCGGAAAAAATGCCGACGGAAGTTTTGCAGACAACCCAGTTCTGCCGGGTATCAGTTCCACCACTGGACTGCCTTCAGAAGGAAACAGTTACTTCCCGGTTATGGTTCAGATAGACAACAATCTGGCGTCATTGCCGCATTGGGGTTTGGTATCAGCCGACATCATGTATGAACTGCCGATCCAGGGTGGTGGATGGACACGCCTGACCGCTTTGTTTTCTGACCAGTATCCGGAGGAAGTGGGGCCGGTCCGGTCAGCGCGTGTGATGCATGCCGATCTTCGCGAGGAATGGAACGCTCTGTTCCTGCATTACGGGGAGCAGAATATCAAGGGCTCAAATTTTGGGCAGGAAGTCCGCAATTATGGCGGTGATGCCAGGGCACTGGTAATTGATGGCATTGCAAACAAATATGCCGAGTTCTTTCCAAGGGTGCGCTACCATGCCGCGCCGCACAATGTATCTGCCCATGTCCCGGGACTTGCGGAGCTTATCAAAAAAAATGGATATGTGATTGAACAGCGCCCCTTCCTGTTTACTGATGAAAAGAGTTATTTAGGGCCGGA
>CAYGHY010000364.1:1291-2803 GCA_964349435.1 uncultured Oscillospiraceae bacterium | reverse complement strand
AGGGCTCCCATACACAAAATTCTACTTACTACCAACGCATACTCATTAGCGGTCGATAATTCTGAAGCCCCTCATGCTCAATAACCAGGTTGGAAGAGTTTCTGCCAATGAACAACAAGCTTAAGATAGTGGAAACGACCATTGATAGTTCTTAGTAGATTATTTCCGTTCTGCACCCCAACTAGATTGAATGGTAGATTGGCTGCCGGCAATCCATACCATTGATTCAAACCGAACATACTATAACTGCTAAGGACGTTTGGGTCGCCATAAGCTTCATTCCAAATATAAAATACCTTAGCATAATGCAGATCCTGTAAAAAAATCCTAGCTCTAGAAATTTCTTGGTGCCAAATATTCAAATCAGCGATATCTACAGTAGTAATGGTGGCATTCTCAATGATTGATCCATAAACACTGTCATCTTCTCGTATGTCGCCAGTATTTATAGTAATGTCCAGCCTATTTTTATCATCCCAATACTGTCCCAGTCCTCCCGGATTGATGATTTTAGTTACTGTGCCAATTCTAGGTTCGACTTTAAACGAATTATCAGAGCCCCAATATACACCGCCATTCAAACTTCCGTAAATATTTCCGGTCCCAACACGTTTAGCTGTAAAGGTATTTGTCCTACCATAAGCAGAACTGAAGTATCCATTAAAGCTACCTTCCTTAAGCCAATGTAAAGAGAAGTTTGTGTGATCGTTGTGTAAAGTATATTGACATATACCGTAGGCAGTTAAGTTTAAGGAACTATCAACTATAACCGTATATTTATCCGCTGTAATCCTGAAATCCACGACTTTACAAGCCGGTACAGTGATCTGGCCTCCTGTTGAGATGCTTTCACCATTATAAGTTACTGTTACATGGAAATTGCCAACGATGTTACTTCCAATATGTGGTATACCACTTTTCAATTTATAGTACATTCCATTGATGCCAGTCTTAATTGCATTCCCAATATTTGCTAGATTGCTTGTAATCACCCAGGAGAATGAACAATTCTCGACAGGGATTTGATCACCATACTGATCTCTTACAGCAATCACATATATTGGCTCACTATACCAGGTCGATAGTGTCAGGTCCGGTACTTTGTCAAAATCGATACTCCAAGGAATTGGTTTATTTTGCTGAACGGTCACTTGAGCATGTCCGCTAACGGTTCCTGATGTTGCAACAACCGTACCTGTGCCTGCTGTGGTAGCTGTGAACGTTGTCGACGATCCGCTGGAGGGAGACACGGTACCAATACCGCCTGTCACACTCCAGGTTGGAGCCGGGCTGATAGTTATGACATTGTTGTTCTGGTCATAACCCGTTGCGGTGAAAACCTGAGTCTTGCCTTTGTCAATTGTCTTGGGAGACGGCGTGACAACGATACTGGTTAGCACGGGAGTGTCGACTACAGTAACGTTTGCGCTACCGTTTATAGAACCTGAGGTGGCCTTAACCGTACCTGTGCCTGCTGTGGTAGCTGTGAACGTTGTCGACGATCCGCTGGAG
>CAYGHY010000364.1:0-1191 GCA_964349435.1 uncultured Oscillospiraceae bacterium | reverse complement strand
TTGCCTTTGTCAATTGTCTTGGGAGACGGCGTGACAACGATACTGGTTAGCACGGAAGTGTAAGAGCCAACAGTAATTGAGGAAAATCCAGTAAAAGTTCTCCAAGCAGCACTAAGAGTTGCCGAGCCAGATTTGGTTGCTTTAAATATGACTCGCCACCCTGATGCTTCAGCATCAGGGTACGAATCTGAAACATCGGGAGTTTTCCCACTCATTAGGGCTTTTTCGGATAGTGCGGTAATTGGTGTTAGAGTCCCAATATCATTGGATAACACCCAATTTGCATAGAACAACCATCCTCCACCTTGAGTATCGGTACCTTCTGCGGAGAATTCCAACTCATCACCAATATTGAGTGTTGTTACTTTGGGTATAACTTCAAATGTTGACAAACGGTATACTTCAATCTCTCGTTCTCCTTTTATCCCTCCCACGCTTGCAGATAGAATAGCAGTTCCGATTGTGGTTGGTGAGAATACCGTGGTAGTCCCGCTGGAGCTAGAAAGTGTGCCTACGGGACTAGATATTGCCCAAACTGGATTTATTGCGATAATGTTATCGTTTTGATCATAGCCTTTAGCAGTATAGGTTACTGGACTACTTGAAGATAGTTCAAAATTCCTTGTGGTAGGACTAATCGAGATTCTACTTAGAGTTGGGGGAGTACTCTGTACAGTAATGTGAGCTGTATCCTTGATTTCTCCATTTTTATTCATTGCGTAGAGTAGCACAGTCCCTTCTTCTTCTTCTGCGTGGAAAACTGTGTATTCTCCATAGTCAGTGCTTAAATAGCCAATTCCATTTGAAAGTTCCCAGTAAGTGGAGCGTGGATCATCATTGGCATCATAAGCAGAGAATGTTTTTGTCTTATTGATGTCTACTACCGCGGAAGAAGGAGAAATCTCTACTGTGGGATCAAAGAGAGTACAGCCGGTTATGAATAGAATAATAAAAAGAAAAATCGCGGATAAGTATGCCAGGCGTTTCATTCGCATATCCTCCTAAATAATCTAAATGAGGTTGAACGAAATGACACCAGGAATTATGTCGAATAACAATGCGGAAATGAAGTGCTGCTTGAGTGCTTAGATAGGTGTCAAAATTATATTCGACAACAGTTATAGGAATCCCTTCCATTAGAGTGATCGTTCTATTTAGAGGTGTCAAGGCCAACCGATAAGGCACCACCAG
>CAYGHY010000363.1:0-2827 GCA_964349435.1 uncultured Oscillospiraceae bacterium | reverse complement strand
GCCCGTATATCATAATTTGCTGATATACGAAAGATTTAATGTTACGTGGTACTAGACTGTGAAGCATTAGACAAAAGACTTAAGGACACAGAGAAGGAGCTTAACCCGTTTACCGAAAAGGTTAAAAATCGTTCTGCATTTGATGAACTTCAAAAGAAACAGAATGATGAGGCCGCTAAATTGAACGCAATTATTAATGAGTCAGCAGTAATAGGTAAACTGCGAGAAAAGAGGCAAACCAAGCCTATCTCGGATAAATATGCGGATCTCTTTTCTTGCTACCTTTCTATTTTAACTGAAAATGATAAATTCAAGTGTATTCCAGATACAGATAATCTGGAGATTGATTCAGGCATGGAATTTTCGAAGAATAAATTCAAAGAAAATTTCCTGAATAAGGTAGACCGAAGAAAATCTCTTATAGAACAGATAGAAAGTTGTTTTAATGATGATGGGGAATATGTTTTCAATAAAGATAATCACCTAAGCCTCATTAATTTGATGATAGAGAATATTGCCGCAAGCCAAGTCGTCTTAAGACAAGGCTTCGATAACGAACATGCAATGCTTTCGCTTCTTGATGATTACTTTGCAATAGATTACAACTTACTACAAGATGGTGATGATTTGCTTAGTATGTCTCCGGGAAAGCGAGGTATCATTCTATTTCAGCTCTTTTTGCATCTGAGCAAATCGATTAATCCCATACTCATAGACCAGCCGGAAGACAATCTCGATAACAGAACGGTTTATCAAGAGCTTAATGATTTCATTAAAGCTAAAAAATCTAAGCGGCAGATAATTATTGTTTCTCATAATCCAAATTTAGTCGTTTCCACGGATGCTGAGAACATAATAGTTGCGAATCAATCGGGACAAAACAAATCGGGGCAAAATAGCAAATATAAATTTGAATATGTTAACGGAGCTTTGGAGAATTCTTTTAGGAAAGATAAAGCCCAAGGTGTTCTGAATCAAAGTGGAATCCGTGAACATGTTTGCGATATTCTTGAAGGTGGCGAAGAAGCATTCGAAAAACGAGAAAAAAAATATGGTCTCAAATAATCAATAAAAAGAAACCATGTTTTACACAGTCCATGCCGCTGATAAGGCTTGCGGCCCCTCGGCCTGAAACTGGGTAGAACACTGCGAAGGAGAGAATTTTTATGCCACGACTGACGGAACAGGAACAACAGGAAATCATCCGCTTTATTGAGGCGGATAAACCGTTGCCGGATAAGTATCGTTTCCTGCTTTTCGCCGATAAGCGCGAGGTCGAACTGGTCTGGAATGGAAAGACCAGCGAGGTCTGCAATATAGTCCTGCCCTTTCAGGTTATCGAGCAGGTGGACGAGCCGCGCGCCGAAAAACCAGAGGACACGTCATCACAAGGATTGCTTTTTGATGAGCGTGGCCGCCAGCTAAAAGGCTGGACGAACAAGCTGATCTGGGGCGACAACAAGCTCATCCTCTCATCACTGAAGAACGGCCCGCTACGTGAGGAGATCGAGAAGCAGGGCGGCATCAAACTCATGGCCATTGACCCTCCGTTTGATGTGGGCGCGGATTTCAGCATGGACATCGAGATTGGCGACAACACCTTCACCAAGAAACCCAACATCCTCGAAGAGATTGCCTACCGCGACACCTGGGGCAAAGGTGCGGATTCCTTCATCGCTATGATTTATGAACGGCTGGTTCTGATGCGGGATCTCCTAGCGGAAGATGGAAGCATTTATGTGCATTGCGATTGGCGGGTAAATAGCTATCTTCGCATGATTATGGATGAAATCTTTGGAAGCGATTCTTTCCAAAATGAGATTGCTTGGTCTTATAAAACTCAAGGTGCTACAAAAAGAAGGTACTCTCGTAAACACGACACGATTTTCTTCTACGCGAAAACAGGTAATTGGATATTCAATTATCAGACCGAAAGATCGTACATGCAACATGTGTATGGGTTCGACAAAGAGGATTTTAAGATGGATGAAGAGGGAAGACAATATCGAGACGCTATTGTTAGGGATGTTTGGGAAATATCTGCCATTCAATCTGCGACCTATGAAAATTTGAGTTACCCCACCCAAAAGCCCGAAGCCCTGCTCGAACGTATCATCAAATCTTCCTCCAACGAAGGCGACATTGTGATGGACATCTTTTCCGGTTCCGGCACAACAGCGGCTGTGGCCGAAAAGAATGGCCGAAAATGGATTGCGGCTGACCTCGGCAAGTTTGCCATCCACACGACACGCAAGCGGCTGATCGGCGTGCAGCGGCAACTCAAGGCGGAGGGTAAAGACTATCGCGCCTTTGAAATCCTCAACCTGGGCAAGTACGAGCGTCAGCACTACATCGGCGTGAATTCAAACCTGCGCGAGGAAGAACAGCGCAAGCAACTGGAAGAAAAAGAAGCGGCGTTCCTCGACCTGATTCTGCGCGCCTACCGCGCAGAGAAGACCACGGGCTTCGCCAGCTTCCACGGCAAAAAGGCCGGGCGGTTAGTGGCGGTGGGGCCAGTGAACCTGCCGGTGACGCGGCTCTTCGTCGAAGAGATCATTCTGGAGTGCCGCAAGAAGCACATCACCAAGGTGGACATCCTGGGCTTCGAGTTCGAGATGGGGCTGTTCCCCAATGTGCTGGACGAGGCGCGGAGCAAGGGCATCGACATCGCGCCGAAATACATCCCCGCCGAGGTGTTCGACAAGCGGGCGGTGGAGAAGAACCAGGTGGTGTTCCACGATGTGTCCTACATCGAGGTCAAGCCGCTGGTGCGCGAAGCAAAGAAGGGCACATCGCCGGCCGTGGCGGTGGAACTCACGGACTTTTC
>CAYGHY010000362.1:0-2840 GCA_964349435.1 uncultured Oscillospiraceae bacterium | reverse complement strand
CGATAATAACATATCGGCTTCGTTCGCTTTGGAAGAGTAAATTTCAGGATGTAGACCGACTGCAACCTCAATGCATTCGATTCCTGCGAATACCTGTTTTGTTTTCTGCCAAGCACGTGGACTGGTGGTAACAGCCAATACATACTTACATAGCCTTTGAACTTTTGAGAGTAACGCAATAGGATTATCATAAAGATCAAGGTGGCAATGCATATCAATCATAGGATGTTGTATGCTTTCAGGAGATTCCTAAGCTCATCAATACCTCGAGAGACTACTCCCAAATACGAGCCTCTTTCGTCAGGAGAAGCGAATGAGAGACTTCCTTTAACGAACTTGTTTATCCCCGAATTTTCGACCTGCTTAACCGCTAATGCAACAGCGTTTAGGTCCATAGAGTTTGACTTACTAATATCATCATAGAGATAGCCTTTTTCAGTGGCATCTTGGAGTCCCGCTTCCAAAAATGCCGCTCTGCGCACAAGACAGGGAACACACACGCCACATTGCGTGTATCCATGGCGTCGGTATTTACCGCAACTGTTTGTTGAAAAGATGAGTTCTTCCATTAGCTTGCGATCTTTGCATTTTTTTAGGACTTCTCCTTTAGTGTCATACCTATAAGGTAAAGATATCTTCGTTTTAATCCCGATTGCTTCCCAGATCTCTTGCAGCAACGACATATAAATAGGATGAGTTGTTTTTGTGCTTAAGCTACCAATACGATTAGCGTCAAGAGGAACATTTAAACTAATAAAGCCGTTCTCTGGTACAACTAATTCTACTAATCCGTCTGATCCTGGAAGTGAAGAGGCTGCTAAGATTGCGTAGGCAAAAAAGGCAATGGAACGCGCACGAGTTGAATTCTCTGGTCCGATTGGTTTCCCAATACTCCATTGGCAATGATTATTCTCACCAAGGCGGTAAGCGAAGTATCGCTGTTTTTCTTTGTCTCCTTGAATAATCTGCGATACGAACAAAGGGTTTCGTTCTTCAGCTAACAAGTCTATTGCGCCAACTAAGCTGTCCATGCCACCTGAAAGTAGACAAACACAATCGTTCTCCCGATTGTGCGGTTCGTATCTGAACTCAATTGCTGGGCCATTAACGGCTTGGAAAGATAAATTCCAGAAGTCTCCGGTGAGAAACTTTAGCATTTTTTCGATTTTTGCTTTTATAGACACCCAATTTCCGGGTTCACACAGAAAAACAGTCAGATCTATCATACGTGTCCACCCATCTGGACTATCAGCTCTAGGTATTAATTTATCCGCAGCGACCACAGAAAATGCAAAGGCAGCAAAATCTATCGCAGCAACGGGTGGTATGATGCGATACCCTTTTAGTTCCTTAGGTAGTTCTGGCGCCAGTGGATTAACGTTATCGAGATAGACTTCTGGGCGCGAAAACAGTTCAAAATAATCGACATCACGTTCAAAATGGTTTGGCACTGATGAGCGCGAATAACAAATCACCTTTCTCATACTGTCACCTCAAATACTTTGAAAGTTCTTTCAATTGCAGTCAGCATGTAATTTCGCAAGTCTAAGGGTGACGAATTTCCGAACTCCTGGCGAATGGACATAACTTGAGAACTAATTTCAGCCTCCAAATAATCGCGCATGTCGTGAAGCCTTATTATGAGGTCTGATAGAGGTATGTCCTTTGTTTCAAATCTTTGGCCGATATCAAGTTGAATCCTGCTGAAGGCTTCGTAACTGAGAAATGAAGAGACTAAGGACCAAATATCATCGTCTGAGAGGGCCATAATATCAGTGTCAGGATTTGTCTCAAACAAGTCACTTAAAGCGGAAGAAACGGAGTTTACTGGTGATGTCTCATCTAGACTGCCGCCATCCCCACATATGTGTTTGGCAATCGCATCAATCATCGCATATACATCAATATTCTCAGTTCTGTAATTGAGGATAATGCTACTTATTGTGGGTTCATTGCCTTCCCGTAGCGAGCGAAAAGAGGTAAATAAATTGGATGCGACTTTTGCGGAATGACGCATGCGGCTCGCCACATTCCGCGAGCCTCCCATGCCAGTGTGAGCGTAATGTCCCAGAGCTTTCTTTAATGAGTCCCGGTTACCGCTCTTTATGTAATCACCTAAATTTCGACGAGCACTCCCGAAGCGTGCAGGGAGCGCAAGCGAGGGCACATTCGGCGTTTCTTGAGGATTTTGCGAGGGTGCTTCAGGCATCTCAAGGCCATCTAAATCATCTAGCCAAGGAGGGTCAAAGGAGACACCAGATTTGGGGCCGCTATGTGACGCTGACGTACCCATTTTTTTATCTTAATCCTTTCGTATCAATGGCATTCTTCACGGGCTGTGGTGTGTTCAGGTCGTTCTGCCATCTGCCCAACATTTCCGATGCCCAAGGCTTCCCAAGTAAGAGTGGAATATATGAAGGTTTGCGTGTTTTAGGCGGAATCGTATCCAGAATATTGACGAGCCTACTTCCCAAATTAGGATAAGCCTCTGTAATATGTAAAGTAGCAATTAAGTTTTTCTTATCCCATTGCTCTCTGTTACCTATTCGTCCTAATCTCACTAACAGTTTTTCAGCTTCAGTCTCCCCGATTTCCCTTATTTTGTGCACCAGTTCAGTGAATATGTCTCTATCCACAGTTATTAATGTGGCTAATAGCTCCCTGGCTTCCTTTGAAAGTTCATCAAAAGAGGCCAGTGATCTCGACCGATCGCGACTCAAATACAGTAATGGCCGAATATCAATATCTCCAAGCTTCGGTTCGATTTTAAGCCACTCAGCTATGAACGGCGACTTCCAGCTTGCCTCCTCTGCTTCATATTCGTCTCCACAGGCTACTTT
>CAYGHY010000361.1:1736-2864 GCA_964349435.1 uncultured Oscillospiraceae bacterium | reverse complement strand
GTTTTTATATATGCCTGTAGTCGAATCATGAGGTTTGATGCTCGAAGGTTTTCCTCTTGCGTGTCGAAGATCAATGCTTCCTTGAGGAGCCAGTACATGTGCATGCCGTTCCCGGACCAGACTGTGATAGATGGTTGCAAGAAGTCTGGCAGGATCGAGAGCGCCTCTTCGACTGTAGAGGGGAGTTCAGTTTGCTTGTGCGCTGGCCCGAGTATGTCAATGTCCATCCAAAGAGCTGGAATAAACGAGACGTTGTTAGCTAGTGGCCGATTATTATCTGCGATATCACTCATCGATCCACCAATGCCGTAGTACACATCTCTCTCATCCTGTATTGCATGAGCTGCGTTCGCCATCATTCGGAGGTCATTAACCGAGAACGACCATGTTTTCTTGTCAGGCAGTGTCCAAAGATACAGGTTACCTGACTCGATATTGCCGTATAATGCGTTTAAAAATTGTTCTGTATCTTGGTTCACTGGAACACCTTCTCTCAGCTACCGTTGATGATTTTTAGAACGTCCTCGAATGATCGCGCTACGCCTGCAATTGCACCCCTTATGGATACCGTGTTAAGAAAGTTTGTTTGATCATCGGACGGTTTACCTTTTGGAGATTTTACTTCGATGAATAAGGCGCGACCTCCGGGCAAGACTCCGAAGAGGTCTGAGAAGCCAACAGGTAATCCTGTATTGAATGGTCGTGGATCAAAGATTGTAATTGAACCGTCTGAATTTTTACGAATACGTGTGCCTGTAAAAGCTTGCCCCACGTTTGTTCTGAAGAGTAATCCATTCGGTATTCGTTTAGAAAATTCTATTCTGATAGCATTTTGGATATCTTGTTCACGCATTGGCATACCTCCAATACGTACCATTCCACTGAGAATATTTACCTTTACATACGTCTCTGATAGACTGCCTCTTTATTCCAATACAACGACTGGCTTCGCTAACTGATGGATATTGAGCAATTACGCTTCCATTACTGTCAACCTGAACAATTGGACGAGAGCATTTTTCCCTACCAATTTGCGCAGACTGTTTTCTTCTTTCGGGGGAAAAATAGTGATTACCGCAAAGCAGTCCGTCCTTTAGGGCATGTCGGGTGTTGTCAAGGATCGTGGTC
>CAYGHY010000361.1:0-1726 GCA_964349435.1 uncultured Oscillospiraceae bacterium | reverse complement strand
CCATTCCAAGTTACTAAAATGATTGTTTGTTTTCACTGAGTCTTTATGGTGAACAATATTTTTACCAATTTCCCTTGGGATAAAGGCTTCTGCAACCAATCTATGCATTTTTTTGCAGTAAACTTTGCCATCGTTGCCTACAATGCTAAGGACTATATATCCGTCCCTATGAACTACTGTTTTTAATATTTTTTGCGCAAAGTGATTGCCTCTGTTTGGTAAACATCTAACTTTTCCAAAATTACTGACTTCGTACCTACCCTCAGATCCTACGACTGGTCTCCATTCCTCTCCATCGTGTTCATTCATGCTGTAACTCCTTAGCTAGGAGTGCGGCCTTGCAGATTGCTTCAGGTGCGGTTTCGCCGAATGCATCAGCAGTTGAATACGTTCCATCTTCCTCACACACATCTACAATGGCGTGATATTTCTTTTGTCCATATCCCTTATTTTCTACTTGAAAGAAGTCGAATTTTTCAGCTACGGTCCATGCTTCAGATATATCCTTCGAGTATTGTCGATAAATCTCTTGGCGAACAACGTGATAGCCTTTCGCTTGCCAAGCATCAGAGAATTTAGTCATCTTGTCATTAAGCCAAGCCTTAGCCTCGCTTTCACGATCAAAGTCCATAGCATAGGCTGTTTCCTCTCTGTTCATTACGTACCACTTAATTACGGGAATAGCTCCGATGGCCTTCCCGACCGCCTCATCCATTTCAGGACCAGGCACCATCGCTAGAATTTCGTCTCTCGTCACAGCCGCCACCTCCTGCACCATCTCTGAATACGGCGCTGTCCCATGTAAATCCTCGGCCAACTCCCATCGCCTAAACCATTCTGGTGCCAACTTTCTAAATGCTTCATCGTGTTCCTTGTCGTTATTAACCTCAAAACACGTGTACTCTACTGTATAATCATTCAACCTATCTCTTTTCCAGTAAGCCTTAAAATCACCAGGCTCTTTCTTCGGTGGATATCCTGTCTTCCATTCTTCAATTTTTCCATCCAGTAACAGAACTGAGGCGCAAACCTTGTGTGGCCATTCATCGTGCCATGCCATTAAGACCCCTCCTTCCCCTCTAAAACATAAGTTGCCTCCATATCTGCCATGTGCAGGAACACGGCTAACGGATACACCCTAAACGCTTCAGCCATTGCATTAGATAAACCATAGTCCTGTATCCCTGGAGTGAACCCTCCCATGTGCCAACGAATCGCCATAAACTCTGAAGTCTTAAGCTTTATGAACCTGTTAACGAGTAGTGCTGACTTCTCCCCGTGTCCATAAGGCAGTTGGTCCTTGATCGCATAGTAAGGTCTCTTAACCCACACATCATTTTCCTTAACGTTTCTCATTTCTTGGATGTAAAAATTAATCTTGCAGTAGTCGTGAGCTAAAGCCGTAATCAATACGCTATCATGGTCTATACTCAGGGATGGGTTATTACTTAATCTGTCATAAACGTTCAGCGAATGCTCGAGCAGCCCACCCTCTCTTGATAGATGATATTTCGTCGAGCATGGAGCAGTGTAGAAATCAGTAGTTTCTAGCCAAGCTAGTAATTCCGGTACCCCTTCACGCTTAACGGTTTTCCAGAGTTCAATGTATCGGTTTTTCATAGTAATCCTCCTGACCAGAAGGTCGCTAATCCTTTAGAACAACGACATCTGTTCGATATTCTTAGCAGCAGGTGCCTGCACATCAACCATCTTTATTTTCTTGCAC
>CAYGHY010000360.1:0-2867 GCA_964349435.1 uncultured Oscillospiraceae bacterium | reverse complement strand
TAAAATCAAGTTGTTTCCACCTTTCTGCATCGCTCATACGGTACCCCATATTCGTCTCAGTACTTGCCACACGAAGCGCATTCATCCTGGAGGACCTGTACACACCCCGGCCAGGGTTATAGTCTTTCATTGGCTGAGATAATACCAGTTTGCCCTCTTCATCCCGGATCCTCCTGAAGCGCTTGTTTGGATCATTGAGCAATTGTCTGAAATCACGGCCAATTGCCTCAGCACTTCGGCCAGTTGATAATCCGGATTCAAGAAACAGTTCAATATGACCTTTCGTCTGTTTAGTGATGCTCCATATACGCTGAGATAGGTTCATCCCATTATCGACACGCTTTTGGAGCGCTTTCAATGCTTCCAGGTTCCGGGAAAACATTCCCTCTTTTACAATGGAAGACAATGCCATCCCCTTGATGAATTGCTCAACAATAAGATCATTCTTATCAATGGCAGACATCCAGGCCTTCTCCTGGTTCTCTTTGATGAACTTCTCGAGTGCAATACGGAAATCATTCAGGATCCTGTTGATCTTGTCTTCAACTCCAGCGTTACGGATCCACACACTGTTTTTATTGCCTGCATCGGTCCATTTCCGCAACTCAGGTGCCACCATCCGGATTAACTGTTGAAACAGTGCATTCACCTGCTGTTCCTGTAGCAGCATCCTATTGATGTGCTGTTTGTCAAAATTGTTTATTCTTTCACTTTCCATTGTTGTAATGTAGTATTATTCTGTTTTCGCCCGCCTGGCCTCACTGCTTCGCCAATTTGAGAGGATTGAGCGTGTTCCTGATATGTTGCTCATAAAATAATTATCGCCTCTTAAACGGCCTTAAAATGGCTCGTTTTGGATTCTATCTATTAGGGTTCTGCTATACACAAATGGCTTTGATTCATTTCAAAAATAATTATCTTATTTGTATCAAAAACATACTCACTGTTTCCTATAATCGATTTAACGACTAATCTACTTTCTTCCGGGCATTCAAACTTCCATTTGTTTGGCGTAAAACAGTAGTCTTGTACCTTATCAAATCTTAGAATTGGAATTTCTTCTAAATTGAGTTGAGATGAAACCCATATACGGTGTGAGCCATCATGCATAGTAAGACCATCAACGGCCATCTTTTCACCATCAATAAGTTTATATAGATCGTAAAAGATTGGCGGAATAATCCTTTCTCCACTTACCATTAATTCAAGTAGATTTAAAGTGTTTGGCAAATCGTATGAAAATAACCCGTTACCTTCTGCATACTCATTTCTTACTTCACACGGGTTTATTTGCTCCAACCTTATAGTTGATTTAAATCTGCCAAAGCTAATAGGTGTTCTTAGTTTTTGGAAATCCATCTTCTCGATATCGGTTTCCCAATTAATTTTAAAGTTGGGGTTTTTTAATACTTCTTTAACCCGTTCAATTCTCTCTATTAATTGTATCTGCTCATTAATTTGTTCTATTATCTTCATAATCTGTTATTTAAAATGGTGGTGTTTCAGTTTTCTCCTGTGGTAAGTAATTTTCATCAAATATCTTTTTAAACCGGTCATCTGTCTGGAAATATACCTTTTCATCTTTGACTCCTTCCCGGTCCTTTCCGATGATCAGAACACCCCTGTTCTTCCAACTCCGGCCATTGCTCTCTGTTGCTGCGGAATCATAGTAGGATGGCCTGTGTGGAAAGATAACTTTGTCAGCATCCTGTTCAATGTTCCCGGATTCTCTTAGATCGGACAAAACCGGTACCTGAATTTTTGTTCCCTTTGGTGGTCTGCTCAATTGGGCCAGCAGGATAACAGGGGTATTGAGTTCTTTGGCCAGGCTTTTCAGTTCACCGGTGATGTAACCTATCTCCAAATCCCTGGTACCAAATGATTGATTTGTTTTGATCAGCTGCAAATAGTCAATAATCAATAGATCCAGCTGGTCAGTGCGATGCAATTTTCTTGCGAGTGATTTGATACTATTCAGGTACCGGATATGGTAACTGTCAGCAATGAAGAGTTTGTTGTTTTCTATTTCCCGGATATTCTCATCAATACAGATCCACTCATCCCTCCCCAGCTGGCCGGTTTTCATGTCGTAAAGGTTCAATCTCTCATCCTCTGTGAGCATTCGCATGATCAACTGCTCTGCTGTCATTTCAATTGATACGAATAAACAATGCTTCTCCGCTTCCGATGCTGCTTTGGCAAAATGAAGAGCAAACTGTGTCTTACCCATCGATGGCCTTCCTCCCAGTATGATCAGGTCCGGTGCGCTCCATCCACCATTCAAACGGTCATCAAGTGCTTTTAACCCGGTAGGGATGGTAACAGCTTCCCCCTGTTCTCTTTTGCCCTGTATGGTGGTCAGGTACTCAATGGTTCGCTTTATGGCTGACTTCATATCCAGATACTCACTTGCTGCACCTCCGGATCTTATTTCCGTGAAGCTTCGTTCTAAATATTCAATTACATCCTGAATATCCTGGCTTTCATCGTGTGCCTTTTGTAGAACATTCTGCGACTGAATGATCAGCTTCCGGGCAATCGCCTTTTGTCTCAGTATTGCAGCGTGAAACTCGATGTGTGATGCTGAAGCAATGCTATCTGAAATGTCAATGAGATAACCATCACCTCCGGCCAGCTCGAGTGTTTTTGTGGATTGCAATACTTCACGGACTGTGAGGAGATCAACCGGCCTTCGTAACCGTGTCAATGATTCAATAGCTGCATAGATTGTTCTATTATTCAGATTGTAGAAGTCATCTGCATTCAAATCAATCCTGTGTATTGCATTGCTTTCTGTGAATAATGCACCCAAAACAGCCCTTTCAAGTTCAGGCGCATTTGGTGGTACCCGATCAGAAAGTGTTTTA
>CAYGHY010000359.1:0-2875 GCA_964349435.1 uncultured Oscillospiraceae bacterium | reverse complement strand
TTCAAGGTTCGTCAAGGCTTTTCGCCTTATTCTTTATGAATTAAGCCTGAAATTTTACTTTCAGGCTAATTACCAGTTACTTTTCGAGACTATACAATATATTTCAGAGAGCTTACCACTATTAGTATTGAAACGAAAGCAGCAATAGTTATTTCTGTGCTCATTTACAGCGGAACATTTTCTTTAGGGTATGCGAAATCTACATGAACACATATAACATTTTAACAAAACAATTACATATTAACAATACTTTATGAGTAGTATAACATGGCAAAATCACGAAAGTCTATTCCAATTAGCAATTTCATATGAAATTATAAAAAAATGCACCATTTCAGTACATAATATTAGCTGTGACAATCTTTGGAGGGAACCTTGTCAAATATTAAGTATTACAGATGTGTTCCACAAACCAAAGCCACAAAATCTTCGTGTAAAGAGCGGCAGGAAACCCGGGGGACAGTTTGGGCACCCCGGTCATGGGCTGGTACCGTTCGCAAACCCGGAAACGGTCATTGAGAACAAGGTCGAAGTCTGCGACGAATGTGGACATGGCATCATAAACAGCCAGGATTTTGAGGCCAAGCAAAAGATAGACATCGAAATCCGAACGGTCGTCACAGAGGAACGTGTGTATGAAGGTGTCTGCGTCCATTGCGGCAAAAAAGTCCGGGGGCAGTTTGACGCCGGTTTCGTCAATCCGGCCCAGTACGGGGACAACATCAAGGCAGCGGTCGCACTCCTCAGCGAGCATGGCTGCGTGTCCGTCAACAAGACTGCGAAGATTAGCAACAGCCTAAGCGGCGGGGTACTAAACCTGTCATGGGGTACAATCGTTAACATGCAACGCGAACTGTCGGATAGGCTGGAAGACACGATCAACGTTATACGTGCAGGTCTGATTGCAGGCAGCGTGCTGTGTGCCTATGAGACCGGTTGCCGCGTGAACGGCGGCCTGGGTTGGACACAGGTTTTTTGCAACGACCGCTTCGCCCTGTTCGGTCTCAATTCAAAACGCGGGGAGGTGGACGAACAGTTTGGGATTCTGGCATTCTTCCTCGGCATCCTCGTCCACGACCATTTCGTATCCTATTATCAGTTCGAAAACGTTTCCCACTGAATAGTAACCACCAGTAGCAGAAGCAGAATAAAAATGTAGCGAAATAGCTTGATTAGTTGAGTTTTGTGTAATATAATGTAAATGCTTGGTTTGCAAGTGGTAATATTGTTAGCCGGCACTTTTAGGTATTTGCTGCGTAGGCAGGCAACTGCTAATCTTTCTAAAGCGAGGGGACTGGAAATGATCGAAGATAAAACATTAGTGTGTAAGGATTGCGGACAGGAATTTGTTTTTACTGCTGGAGAAAAGGAATTTTATGCTTCAAGAGGATTTCAGAATGAGCCCGGAAGGTGTAAGGAATGTAGGACATCAAGAAAGTCCCAGTATGGCAGAGATAGTTCTGCGAAGAGAGAAAGAGAGATGTTTGGCGCTGTTTGCGCACAATGCGGCAAAGAAACCAAAGTTCCATTTAAGCCACGTTTGGACAAACCAGTATATTGTAGCGAGTGCTTTTCAAACCGGTAAAGTATTTCCTGACTGATTTATTTAATGCGAATAAGTTTAAGCCCTGTGTATAACATATACAGGGCTATGCTTGTGTAGATGTTTAATAATGTAGATGTTTAATAATGGGTTTTACATATTTCTTTTCAGGTTGCGAAAGAGGTATATATTTTCTCAAATATAGTAATAATGTTGGAAGGATTTATAATGCTGTTTGTAGAATCTGACAGTGTACGATATAAAGGCTGATTGAATTAATGTTATATAAGTGCAAAAGACTTGTTGTTTTGAATCTTTTTTGCATTATATATAGTAAGACAATACTAAATTGGAAAGGGGAATAGGTCTATGAAGCTCATAATCAGCGGTAAAAATTTCGATGTCTCAGAAGCGCTAAAGGAAAGAATCAACAAGAAGATAGGCAAGCTGAACAAATTTTTCAACCCTGAAACTGAGGCGCATATTACTATGGGTATCCAAAAAAACAGGCATCTTTTAGAAGTGACCATACTGTCTAATGGAATAACGCTCAGAGCGGAGATTACCAGTGAGGATATGTATACGAGTATTGACAAGGCTGTGGATATACTTGAAGGGCAAATCAGAAAGAACAAGACTCGTCTGGAAAAGAGGCTTTATACAGGAGTCTTCAAGCCGGAGTACTTCAGCTCAGATATTGCGATAGAAGAAGAAACGGACTTCAAGGTGGTGCGTACCAAGAGATTTGCAATCAAACCAATGCCGACAGATGAAGCCATTCTGCAAATGAACCTGCTTGGACATGAGTTCTTTGTATTTTCCAATGCCGATACCAACGAAGTAAATGTGGTATATAGACGCAAGGATGGAAATTACGGCTTGATCGAGCCTGAGTTTTAATTAGCAAGCAGGGGCTGGTGTTTCTTTTTTGCATTATATATAGATGGATAAAACTTGCAGCAGTGGCGGTATCAGTGTCACTGCTGCTTTTCGGAAACAGTGCCGTTGACGGTCACCGGGTAGGAGGGTAACAGTTGTGAAATATATTGATTTATCTCACGAAATAAATCATGGTATGCCAGTCTATCCGGGAGACATGAAAGTATCACTGGTACAGGAGAAGAGTGTTGAAAGGGATGGATATACTGTCTACTCTTTTTCGTCAGGTTTACATGCAGGTACCCATATTGATTGCCCCATGCATTTGCTGAGCAATGACAGGACAATGGCGGAATACCCATTGGAATGCTTTGCAGGCAGAGGGTGTCTGATAGATGTACGGGGAGAAAGCGTAATTGATTATAAAAAGGAATATGATAACAGAATCAACCA
>CAYGHY010000358.1:0-2883 GCA_964349435.1 uncultured Oscillospiraceae bacterium | reverse complement strand
CATCCGCTATGGCAGGCTGGAGGCGGATTCGGAGCAGGTATTGGAGGCTGCAAGGCTGGTAAATGCGCATGAATTTATCATGAGACTGGAAAAAGGTTATGATACGGAAGTCGGAGAGGGCGGAAACAGGCTATCAACAGGACAAAAGCAGTTGATTTCCATGGCCAGGGCTATTCTAGCCGATCCCAGGATATTTGTATTGGATGAGGCGACCTCTTCAGTGGATACGGAAACTGAACTAATCATCCAGCAAGCTATACAAATGCTGCTTAAAGGCCGAACCAGCTTCATCATTGCACACAGGTTATCTACGATCCGCTCAGCAGACAGGATTCTGGTCATACACAAAGGCAGGCTCATAGAGGAAGGCAACCACCGTCAATTACTGAAGCTGAAGGGCTACTATTACAGGCTCTACACCAACCAGTTCATGGAGGAGCAGAAGGCACAGCTGTTGCAGGTGTAATTCTGACAGGAGGCAATGCAACATCGTGGCAGTACTGCTTTGCCGGATATTCACAACTCTGTAATGTTGAATTATAATGGTATTGTAGATACATATTTAGGAGGTCTGTTATGAAAATAAATCCGGAAAGCAAAGGTAATTTTACTCTTCCTGGTGAAGCGGGATATGAAGAGCTGACCCTTAATCTTGCTGAAAAGTGGGGCGCTGATGTTATTAGGGATAGCGATGGAACACAGTTGTCGGACAAGATTGTAAATAGCGGCTATGATATTTATTCCACACTTTGTGTGGTAAGAGCCGACAATGCCTGGGCCGGAGCCAACATGGACAAGCTGCAGCAGAACTATCTGATGAGCTTTCCGGTAATAGCCGGAGACAGCTCGGCAAGTGTGGAGTTGCTGAAAGGTTATTTTAAAGAACAGTTTGTTATTAATTCAAAAGATGACCCTAAGGAATGGTGGCAGATATTTGACAGAACTGCCGGGCAGGAGGTTCCAACGGAAAATTGGAGCTTTGATGCCGCAAAAGGCACCGTTCTTATAAAAAATACAGTTAAATGGCATAAATACACGGTTAATTTTCTTGTTGTGAGGATATGGGAAGAAATCTCCATGTACAACCACATTACCAACAACTGGGGCGACAAGGAACACCTGATGTCTGTTGAACCAATGTATCCGGAATCACAGGTTCATATACTGGAGTTTCTGGAAAAATGGCTGCAGGAGCATCCCGATACCAATGTGGTTCGTTTTACCTCGATGTTCTACAACTTCTGCTGGTTCTGGGGTGACGACCCTAACCTGAGATTTATTTATTCCGACTGGGCGTCCTATGACTTCACAGTTAACCCCTACTCCCTCAAGGCTTTTGAGAAGGTCAAGGGCTACCGCATGACCTCTGAAGACTTTGTAAACGCCGGACTGTATAATTCGACTCATAACGTTCCTACAAAGAAATACCGGGATTGGATGGATTTTATCATCAGCTTTGTCGTTGAATTTGGCAAAAAATGTATAGACCTGGTTCACAAATATGGTAAGAAGGCTTATGTTTTCTATGATGATCACTGGATCGGTGTGGAGCCTCAGGGAGAAAGGTTTGGTGAACTGGGCTTCGACGGCGTTATTAAATGTGTTTTTAATGCTTTTGAAGCAAGACTCTGCGCAGCGGTTAAAGGCACTCAAACCCATGAGCTGAGGCTGCATCCGTACCTATTTCCCACAGGTCTGACAGGTGAGCCCACTTTCAAGGAAGGCGGCAATCCGAAGTTGGATGCACAGAGATTCTGGGTGTGCGTGAGGCGCGCGCTGCTGAGACAGTCCGTTGACCGTATCGGACTGGGTGGGTATCTGCATCTGGTGGAAGATTTCCCAGACTTTACAGATTATATTGAAGAAGTGGCAGATGAATTCCGCATGCTAAAGTCCTTTCATTCAAAAGGTACCCCATATACCGCACCCTGCAAGGTTGCAATTCTTACAGCTTGGGGAAGCTTGCGGACCTGGTGCTGCAGCGGACATATGCACGAGCATCCTGAGCTGGAACTGATAAGGGTGCTGGAGGCTCTGGCCGGACTGCCGGTAGAAGTGGATTTTATAAGTTTTGATGATATTATTAATACAGGCATCCCTTCCGACGTAAGGGTTTTGATTAATGCAGGCAGGCTTGACAGTGCGTGGTGCGGCGGCAGCAACTGGAACAATGCGAATGTAATTGAAAAAGTCACCGGATGGGTTGCAAACGGAGGAGGTTTTATAGGAATTGGCGAACCTTCTTCGGCAAAAGGAGGAGACAGCTATTTCAAATTGTCCCATGTTCTTGGCGTAGACAGGGAGATCGGGTTATCCATATGCAAACCCAAATACGCTTACAAGACCGACAGCAAGCACTTTATAACAGCAGAACTCAAGGCACAGCCTGACTTTGACAAGGATGTCGGCAATGTATTTGTTATTGACGGCAATACAAGAGTACTATTAGAAAAAAACAGTTCACCAGTAGCGGCAGTGTATAATTTTGAGAAGGGCAGGAGCTTGTATCTCTCCGGTTACAAGTTTACACCCGATAATGTCAGACTGCTGCACAGGGCAATTTTCTGGGCTTCCGGCATGGAAGAAATATTTCAGAAATGGATCAGCAGCAATATATTTACCGATTGCGCATATTATCCCAGAGAAAAGAAACTGGTAGTCATCAATAATACCGGTGTAATTCAGGAAACTACCGTTTATGATGCTACCGAGAAAGGCCTTCAGGTTACGATCGAGCCCTTCGGAATCAAGGTGTTGGAGATGTAGGCCGGCGGATTGTTTGGGACTGGGGTAAGTATACAGTCAGGACATAATGTGGTAAGCTTTTGACAGGGTGCGAGTAAAACTATTTAGGGATCGTTAAAATATAACTTACGCTAAAAC
>CAYGHY010000357.1:0-2900 GCA_964349435.1 uncultured Oscillospiraceae bacterium | reverse complement strand
GGATATATACCTTATACTCAATCTGTCAGTTTACCACTATTCACTCTTCAGCAAAGTTTGTATTCTCAGTATTGAATCCAAGTTGCTTGGTATTTTCTTTAACTGTTCTTTGTAAATCAGGTCCAAATCCTTTTCTATCAACTGCCGTTATTTCAACCTTGATCGAAACATCTGCTCCTAACTTTGTGAATTGACGAATCACTTCTTCAGTGATATTCATCATGTCATTGGCGGGAGTTATAGGATCTAGTTCTACAGAACCATAGAATCTTTTCATTAATGGCCCTGTAATGATTGGTTTTGGTGGCAATGTTCTCGTCGTTAGATCGACTTGGCCTGGTTTAGGGATTACAGGCCCTATAATATCAACCGGAGGTTCTACCGGTTTTAATGATTTTTGATATTCTTCAGCAACAATCGGATCAATGAGTAAAACGGCTTTGTCTTTGATGTAATGTCTTTCAGAAGTTCCAAACCTGAAATCTGTGTATTTTTCGTCTTCGAATCCGTATGCGATTCCAAAGAAGTCTTTTACTTCCTGACCATCAGCAATCGCAGAGTGAAGAACACCTTCATTGGATAAACGCGAGAAATAAAGATACCTGCATGAGTTGTCCCAGAACTCTTCTTCAGTTACATGGTGTTTGTTGTTCCAATACCATTTCCGAAGACAAGAGTTGAGATGGACCGGAGCCCATTCATGTATGATATACTCTTCATCCTGCAAATTTTTCTGTATATCACGTACAGGGTCATGACTTCCAGAATTCAATAGAAGCTCTTTCCATTCAAAATCCTTCGGGACTTCTCTGCCAACACATATAATTTCTGGGATCAGTATGTGTTTGTAGCATTCACGAACACTTTGCTTGGCTGTTTTTGCGCTGAATACTGCTTTATCTTTTGCATGCTTAGATTGAATACTATCCAATACAAGCGCTTGTTTTTCATAATCTTCAACGATAGATTCCCATGCAAGTTTCGAAACGATATGATCTTTGAATCTGCTGACACAATTTTCCTCAGCAGCAAGGAAGATGAGACGATTCTGATATTTTCTCAGTTGGATCCCATGGGTCTCTAAGACACTTTTTGCGTATGGTTGTGCGGTGCTGAAGTTTATGAGTTTGTTATAGTTTTCTCCGGGCGGAAGAATTACAAGACGCAGAGATTTGTCGTCGGGTATGTCTGAACTTTGAGTGAATATATGGACTGCTTCAAATATTCCAGACGGTTTGAATACATCTTTAAGAATTTTTTTGATTTCAGGGAGGATCGTATCATCAAGGTTGAAGCGTTTTTTACGCTCTTCCATTTCTTTGGTTAAGTTGGGTTTGATGTCAAACCAGTATTGATCCTCACCAATATTGAGGTAATGAAGTTTGTTGCTCAGTTGGTCAAGAGCATCTGAGTAAATTGCGATCGACTGTTCTGGCTGGACAATTCCAAGCATGATCTGCTTTTTGTCAATTCCGCGTTTGAGTCTGTTTTGGCTTCCGGGAGCTGTTCCAAGGAAAATAGTCCGTGCAACTTTGCGGCAGGCAAGTTCTTTTCCAAGTCTTGGCTGGGCAGAGTCGAGTCGGTAAGCTTCAGAACGTTCTCCATCGATATCTCCATCAATTACAGGGTCCCATCCTGCATCAAGGTATGAAAGAAATTCAGTTTTCACATCATCGTCTAACGGGAGGTTTCCTGGCATAATGAGGAGATCAGAGTTTCCTTCATTCCAAAGTTCAGAGATGATCTTTGCCATGAGTTTGAGAACACCGCGTGTTTTCTGGAACGTTGGAAGTGATGACCAGTCATTATAAAGTCGGTCAAATAATTCTGGATGGATAGGGTAAGCATTTACCAGACTGGTGAGGTATGTGCTTTCCTGAGTTTCAGGCGGAAAATGTTCAGCGTTCTGAATGTAATTGTCTGCAAACGCTTTGCAGATCTCTTTTCTCACGGCGTCGCCTGTGATCGGTTTGAAGAGTCTTCTTCGCACTATTTCAAAGGATTCCTGAGTTTCAACTGGTCGCCAAATGCTCTGGATACGGCCAAAGTAGTGGCTTACGGTGTTTAATGTATCTATTCCGTGTTCATCTCCAGCCTCTTTGTCAGAATTTGGAAGTGAGGCTAGTAATATTGCGTTTGGGACCTGTTTGACTGCTTCAGTGAGGTTTTGAATGAAGGAGAGATTTGAGTTGTATGTTCCACCTAAGTATGATCCTGTAGATCTGAATTGTGATATGTATCTGACGAGTTCGTCCATTAAAATGACGGCTGGCCCATAATCTGAGAGAAGTTTTATGAATAAATCTTTTGAAGGAGTAGTTCCTTCGAGATCATTTTGTTTTACCAGTTCGTAGGCTTCTATTCCGCCGAGCTGGTAGGCTAAATCACCCCAGAGTGTGTTGACTTTCAGAGTTCCATAGATTATTGGCTGGCTTACGTTCTGATTTGTTCCATCGATCACAACTACTCTGGATTTTGGGAGATCAAATATCTGGAGTTCGTCGAGTATTTTTGAAAGTCCGTTTAATGAGGTGAGAGGTTTTTCCTGTTTGGCAATATGGAATATCGCAAGGAGACTGTGGGTTTTTCCACCGCCAAAGGAGGTTTGCAGTTGTATTACTGGATCTCCTCCTGTTCCGGATATTCTCCTTAAGACTGATTTTATGAGGTCTTCCATGCCTTTTGTGATGTAAGTCATGGCGAAGAATTTTTCAGGATCGGTGTATTCTTTGGATGCAATCTTTTTCCGGACGGCAGATATATCGGCTGCAAATTCTGCCTGCTGGAAGGTTCCAGTACATACGTCGTCGCGGGGTTCTGCTATTTCTCTCCAAGGTTTTAGTGACAAAGTTCTCCTCTCTCTAAATTAAGTAAGTAATAGGTTATGGTCTGTTAAGTGT
>CAYGHY010000356.1:0-2900 GCA_964349435.1 uncultured Oscillospiraceae bacterium | reverse complement strand
GGTTCTGAAAGATGCATACCTATTTATTGGGAACGGATTAATCTCTGATTTCGGATACATGAGTGATCTTCCTTCACAACTTTCTTTTACTGAAGAAATAGATGCTACTGATCGTTACGTGCTGCCCTCATGGATTGATTGTCATACTCACCTCGTATTTCCTGAGAGCAGGGAGAATGAATTTGTGATGAAAATAAAAGGTGCAAGCTATGAAGATATAGCTGCAAAGGGTGGAGGCATCTTAAATTCTGCGTCAAAGCTGCGGCAGTATAGTGAAGATGACTTGCTTTCCTCTGCCCTGAAGCGTCTCGATGAGATCATCAGGCTTGGAACAGGTGCAGTTGAAATTAAAAGTGGCTATGGATTATCCGTTGAAGGAGAATTGAAGATGTTGCGGGTAATCAAAAAGATAAAGGAGATAAGTCCGATATGTGTCAAAGCCACTTTTCTGGGAGCACACGCCTTGCCTGCGGAGTTCAAAAACGATAAAGATGCCTATTTGAACCTTATCATCAGCGAAATACTACCGGAGATTCAATCTAACAAGCTGGCAGATTATCTGGATGTTTTCATTGAAAAAGGCTTTTTCAGTCCTGATGATGCAGCAAGACTAATTGAGGCTGGCCTTAAGGCAGGTCTCAAGCCAAGGTTACATGTTGATCAGATGAGTGATACAGGCGGAGTAGATGTGGGTTTAAAATACAATGCTGTATCCCTCGACCACCTTGAAAATATAAGTCCCAAAAATATTGAAAATCTAAAGAATTCTGAAACCATGCCTGTATTACTGCCGGGCTGTTCTTTTTATCTGCGTATGAAGTATCCTCCGGCACGCGAAATGATCAATGCAGGACTGCCTTTGGTATTGGCAAGCGACTATAATCCGGGAAGTTGTCCTTCCGGCAACATGAACTTTGTAATTTCACTTGCCTGTATTCAGATGAAAATGATGCCTGAAGAAGCTATCAATGCAGCGAGCATCAATGCTGCCTTTGCTTTGGAGGTTCATGATAAAATGGGAGCCATACGCAAAAATGCTCTTGGCAATCTTATCATTACCAAAAAGATCAGCTCCCTTAACTTCATACCCTACAGCTTTGGCAATCATGTCGTTGACACCATTATACTTGAAGGAAAAGTTTATAATGGCATAAAATTACCCTAAACCAAACAAAAAAATAAAGATGAGAAGATTAATTGAATGTGTGCCTAACTTCAGTGAAGGGCGGGATATAACGGTGATCAAGCAGATTACTGACGAAATTGAAAAAGTGGAAGGTATAAGTTTGCTGAATGTAGATCCTGGATATGCAACGCACAGAACTGTAGTAACTTTTGTGGGCGAACCTGAACAAGTTATTGAAGCAGCTTTCAGGGCTATCAAGAAAGCATCTGAGTTGATAGATATGAGCAAACATAAGGGAGCACATCCCCGCTTTGGTGCAACGGATGTATGTCCCCTCGTTCCTGTTTCAGGTGTTGAGATGGATGAATGTGTTGAATATGCGCGTCAATTAGCGAAGCGTGTTGGCAGTGAACTAAAGATTCCTGTTTACTGTTACGAAAATGCAGCTTTTGTTGCCGAAAGGAAAAACCTTGCAAATTGTCGTGCCGGTGAATATGAGGGCTTGAAAGAGAAATTGTCTGACCCTGCATGGAAACCCGATTTCGGTCCGGCAGAATTTAACGCCAAAGCAGGTGTAACAGCCATTGGAGCGAGGGATTTCCTTGTAGCTGTAAATTTCAATCTCAATACGACCTCCACCCGCAGAGCAAATGCCGTTGCCTTTGACGTAAGAGAGAAAGGCAGGGCAAAAACAGATGACGGAACCCCTACCGGAAAAGCAGTTAAAGATGAAAAAGGAGAGCCAATTTATGAAGAAGGAACATTAAAAGGCACAAAAGCTATCGGATGGTTCATTGAGGAGTTTGGTGTGGCACAGGTATCAATGAATATTACAAATATAAGCCTTACGCCCGTACACATTGCCTTTGAAGAAGTCTTTAAAAGTGCATTGAACAGGGGTATGAAAGTTACAGGCACTGAGATAGTTGGCTTAGTTCCAATTAAATCCATGATAGAGGCAGGCAAATATTTTCTGAGGAAACAGGAGCGTTCTACCGGTGTTTCGGAAGCAGAAATCATCAAGATAGCCATTAAATCCATGGGGTTGAGCGAACTTTATGAGTTTAAGCCCGAAGAAAAAATTATCGAGTATGTTATAGCCGACAAAGACGCTAAGAAGCTTGTTGACATGAGTGTTACCGACTTTGCCTACGAAACAGCTTCCGAGTCGCCTGCACCGGGGGGGGGCAGTGTATCCGCTTATGTGGGTGCTCTGGGCATTGCCCTTGGCACCATGGTAGCCAACCTCTCTTCCCACAAAAGAGGATGGGACGATAGGTGGGAAGAGTTCTCCGAACATGCCGAAAAAGGTCAGGGCTATCTTAGGGAGTTACTTTTCCTCGTTGATGAAGATACTAATGCTTTCAACAAAATTATGGATGCCTTCAAACTGCCCAAATCCAATCCTGAAGAGATGGCACTAAGGAAAAAAGCCATTAATGAAGCCACCAAATACGCTATTGAAGTTCCTTACCGTGTGATGAAATGTATTTTCAATTCAATGGAAGTTATTAAAGAAATGGCTGAAAAAGGTAATCCCAATTCGGCTTCCGATGCTGGTGTTGGTGCTCTTTGTGCTTCTATGGCAATAAAAGGAGCATTTCTCAATGTGCGTATAAATGCCGCTGGTCTTGATGACAAAGATTATGTAAATGACATACTTGATAAAGGGGGGAAAATTGTCGAAAAAGCAAATATAGTTGAGAAAGAAGTTCTTTCACTTGTTGATTGGACAGATGATGCGCTTGAGAAGAATCGTTTCCACCAGCTTCTT
>CAYGHY010000355.1:0-2933 GCA_964349435.1 uncultured Oscillospiraceae bacterium | reverse complement strand
AAAGGGTGAAGATTTTTATGATATTGCAGAATCTCAATATAAATTTATTAATAAACAATAAATTTTTTGTCCTTTATTCATCAAGGCTTTAATCAGCTTCCCTATGTCCGCATTATTTTACCACAATTTGGCATATGCATCAATGTATTTTTCGAGCAGCTTATTATATTCAAGCCGCACTGCAGCAACTATTGAATTTTCAGAAGAATGCAGAGCTATATCATCAATCGTTTTAATCGGCAATACCTTTATTGAAGTACCGGACAAAAAAGCGCCATCAACCTGCAGTAGACTTCCGGCCTCCACAAATTGTTCAATAATTTCAAAGCCGGCATTCCTGCATGCTTCAAATACATACTTGCGGGTGATGCCCTTCAGAACAAATTCTCCGGGCGCAGTAAAAATTTTGCCTGCCCTTACAAAAAACGTGTTGGATTTGCTGCCCTCAGTAATCCTTCCCGAGCTGTCCACTAAAAGTGCTTCAAAGTACCCGCCTTCTAGTATTTTTGCACTCACAGCTTCTTTATAGGCCTGATCGAGCAGCTTTGCATTCGGGTTGTGCCTCTCCATCTGAAACAATCCGGTTTTTACTCCTGCATCTGCTTCTTCCTCTGATGGATAATAGCTCTTGCTTATATATACGAGCTGTCGCTGTTTACCACATTCGTCAAATACCGCAACCTTCACATTACAGGTATCAGTTTTATTGGCCTCAAGCAGATGCTTTATATTCCTCTTCAACTGTCCTGCCGTCATTTCCAGAGGCCGGCCAATTACTCGAAGCGTGCCTTCCAGCCTGTCATAATGATCCTGATAAAAAAGAGGGACTCCCCCAATAATCCGCAGTACTTCGTAAGCTGTCTTACCTGTCGTAGTGTTCACCTGCACAGGAATTGATGCTTCTTTCACATCACCATCCAGTATTAAATAATGGCCTGCTTGATCCTCCATAGATATATCTCCCTACTCATATAATTTGTTAACAATACCCGCCGCTACTTCTTTCATAGTCCCAGTAACATTTCCCCAAGAGCATGGAAACTAGTTGCTCTGCTTTCCAATTCCGGATGCTTGCCGTATCATTCCGAATAACCTTAGTATACCATACCGCAGCATTGCCGCAACCAGCAGTCAGGATTCCGCAGCAGTCAGGATTCCGCAGCAGTTTAACAGTTCACCAGGGTAAAAATCTTCTGTATACATTGATATTACAGGAGATTTTGGATATACAGAGAAGTATAAAATTATAGTCACATAACAGGTGGTTCATAATAGGTGTATTTGAGTTGCCTAAGTTCGCTAATGAGCACTATACTTCTTGACTTATTGCTCTTTAAAACGAATATTTTTTATTGTTTTTGACATCCTAATACTCTGTTAACCTTAAAACTTATATCATTCGGTGGGGTAAATTTTCGCAGGACAAGGCGGAAGATTGAATAATACCAGCCGTATAGCGATTGATTACAACGCAATCATATTGAAATTTAAACGGCGATAATGTAAAGAATTAAGGCTAACAGAGTACCAGACTGCAGAAGGGAAAAGTATGGATGAATTAAATGAACTGCTACAGGATATTGATAGGCTGCGTAAAAATTTATGTACTCTCATTGAAGATAAAAATGCAAACCTGCTGGACCCAGAAGTAGTTTCTGCCAGCCAAATACTTAATGCAGCCATCACTAAATACAATGAAATCATTGAGAAGAAAACTAAATGAGAACTGGTGTGACAAGTGACAAAGATTGCTCGATTTCTGAGTATCAAGCAGCAATCGGCAGCTGTTAACCAGCTGCCTAAACATCCAGTTTCCCAGACAATCAGTTTCCCAGACAATCAGTTTCCCAGACAATCAGTTTCCCAGACTTCTTGCGTTTTCTTCCGCCAAGGAGTATAATTTTCTATGCGAGAAGGACCATCAGTCGCCAACTTGGCTCAGTCGGTAGAGAATTCATCCGTAATGAGCAAGTCTGTAATTGTTGATAAGGTAACTCCATATATGCTGGTGTGGCTCAAAGGCAGAGCAGCGGTATCGTAAACCGCAGGTTGGAGGTTCAATTCCTCTCACCAGCTCCAATGAAATGAAATCCTTAGAATTGCAGTGGTTCTAAGGATTTTTTCTTTTCACATTCAACTCGCCCAAAGCGCTATTCCAGGCACGACATTATTAAAATTATCCTCAACGACAATACCTACGCTAAAAAATGCACGAGTAATTGCAACGTATAGCTTCGCCCGGGTGCTTTCTTGCAACTGGCAGTTTCCAGAACATAGCCACTTAAGCATATCTTTGGTAGGATAGATAATGACATGACCAAAGTCAAGCCCTTTAGCTTCGCCAAAATTCATGACAACTGTATTTGCTATTGGTGTTGTCGAGCTACTATAGCGTAACTGCATAGGGTTATACCGGCCGAAATAACTGTCAAAATCACTTTTCTTTACGAAAAAGATGCCCATATGATCATCTCTCTGCGAAAGCTGTGATTTACATTCAGGCAAATCAGGAAACAGCTTTGATGAAAGCGCACAAATTTCCGCTGAGTTTCGGTGAGATACATTTAAGGTTGTTTCATCAATATCGCAAGGCAGCTTTTTGCATTCAGTCTGGATAAAATCTTTAATCTTGCCGTTTATATACTTTTGATATTTTTTATCATGGTGAGTGAGGTAAACTGTTTGGCGCGGGTCACCAACCATTGTCAGATTTAATGAGCTTTGCATAAACAGCATAATTAATTCTAAATCCCAGCCAGCCATATCCTGCACCTCATCTATGTAAATGTGGCTGAATATTTTCTCGAGTCGTTTTATAACATGGCTGCCAGATTCTTCGTTGCACCTAAAAACCAGCTTAGATAATTTATCAGAGTAAACATCCATTCTCGAATTAAAATAATACTTATAAAAGTCATCTTCACCCCAATAAA
>CAYGHY010000354.1:0-2936 GCA_964349435.1 uncultured Oscillospiraceae bacterium | reverse complement strand
TGATCGAGCAAGGCGATTGCCAGCGCAGTCCCCCACCAAATCCACTGTTTTATCGACGCAGCAGCCTCAACCCGTTTCCTACCACCAGCAAACTCGTGCCAACGGCGCCAATGATCAGAATGCCGATGACTGGATCTCATCAACACTTCTATTAAGACGGTACTGCCTACACCTGCAACAAAAATCTTCAGCCATTTTTATTTGGGAATAAGATTAAGAAATTTAAGTGTTTGTGAAATTTATTTTTCATACTAGTACCATGTAACGCCTATAATTTCGGATAAAGGCGCTTCAGTTTGATCCGAGCGTCCGATGTCGTAAATTGCCAGGAAATTTTTCTGGCACTGTTATTTCGGTCTCTTTCCCATGCGGCCACTTGAGTTTGCATGGTTGCCATGTCGGGAATTCGGCGATCAAGGCACTGTCCTTTCAGAACACTGAGTTCGATCTCCGCCATGTTCAACCAGCTGCCGTGCTTCGGCGTGTAATGGATATCCAGTCGTTTCGCCAGACGTCTGGCTTCCTCGGGTTCGAATGTTTCATAGAGTGAGGCAATACTATGGGTGTTCAGATTGTCCATAATCAGGCGTACTTTGATTGCGGTCGGATAACGTTCATCAAGCATCTCCTTGATCTGTATTCCCCAATCCTTTCTGGTGCGATGTTCAGTGACCGCCACATGTCTTTTGCCGGCCAGCGGTTCCACTTCCATAAATATTTCCACCACTCCGTTTCTGACGTATTCATCATCAGTGCGCGCTGGCTGTCCAGGTGCGCAGGGTATCGGCTCGCGGACTTCGCCTATCATCTGCTTGCAGGATTCATCCATGCATACCATCGGGTAGTTAGAATCATACGGCATGTGATAGATTTCAATAACATCCTCCATGCATGCTACAAAGGCCGCACTTCCTTCGGGAGGGATTTTCCAGTACTTGCTGAGGTGAGGCTTAAGTTCGTTTTTTTTAAAACCCGCTGTACGGTCATATGTGACACGGATTCGGCAAACTTAAGTTCTACGGCCTTGTCGGCAAGTAGTCTGACCGTCCATCGCCGGTGTCCCTCCGGAGCGCCTGAACAGGCCAATGTTATCAATCTTGCTTCAAATGCCCCGTCAAATATGACTTCCCGCGGCGGCTTGTCCCTGGGCTTACGATCAAGCGCTGTTTCCAGACCATCCTCCACAAAACGCTTTTTAAGGTGTTCAATCGCCCGGCTGGTCACTCCAAGCGCCGTTGCAACATCAGCGACATTCCAAGCCGGACCATCCACACCGGCGTCACACAGCAACAACGCACGGGCATGGATAAATCTTCTGGCGTGCGTCTTTCCGCGGCGTGTCATTGCGTCGAGCTCCTTGCGTTCCTCCTTGGTAAGTGTTACTCGATATCTTGGCGACATGGCGACCTCCTTTATTGAGTTGTCGCCAATATATCATACTTTTTGTAAATACGAAAGATATAATGTTACATGGTACTAGTGTAGCTTGATTGATTTGATTGTGTCAAACATTTTATTCTAGTGTTCTCTCAAACTTTTCATTTCAATCCCCATGTTTACTGTATGGCAAAGAAGACAGATATACAATCTGCCTTCTTTGCGCATTGACACAGTCTAGTCTCTACCACATACAACCATGATCATGCATGTAGCTGCTTCGTTGCGCCATCCGCCCCATATGGGGACAATAATAACCGCCATTAGCAAAGGTGGTTTCGTAATAACGGGCGTCTTCCTGTATCTGCCTGGCTATCTGCGGGTCATCAGAAGTAAACGTGATTTGTATTCCTTTATCGATCTTTTTTACCTCGGATTTAACATCTTTCCCGCTGTAATATGGATCATTACCATGAGCGTAAACCCCCGTTACGAACAGACCCAAAGCTAACAATAACATAATTGACACCAATATTTTCATTTTGCATCCTCCTTCTTAGATATTTCTGTTTTATGAGCCGTCAAGCTCTTTACTACCGTAACTAATGCCCAGGCGATTAATCCTAAGACAGCCAGTTGAAACAAAATCCCTACTATGCTTCCGGCATAATAAGGATATCCTCCAAATCCCCAATTTCCACAATACATTGTTACCGCCTCCTTTGTCTTTTTGTCCTGTCAATAGTAAAGACGCAGGAGGCACTAAAAAGTTACGCTGTATTTTAAAATTTTTTATCTCTGGTCACAGCCGGCTGATTCATCCCAAGGGCAAGACATGTCCTGCTTCATCTTATGCATCCATTCACCGCGGTTAGAGCAGGTTTCTATGGCGTTGTCGATATACCTTCTTTGCTCACCGGAGACATGGGGCTGGATTGATTGGAGGGTGTTTTTCTGGAAGTCGTTAAAGTAGATTACTTTGGAATAGAATTGCGGTTGTTTTTCCTTAGGAAGAGACGAAATCCCGTCCAGCGCAAGCTTTGCTTCATCAAGCATATCCTTGATTAACTTTGCATCAATTATTCCGTCTTTTCTGTAGCGCGCCAAAAGCTCCTGCATCCTTTGTTCAGAAAAGGTAAGCCTTAGTTCTGCTTTTCCTTCGGGTTTAACGGTGAGAACGAAAGTTATATGCTCAGTGGCGAGTTTAATCGGATATAATAAATCTCCCGGCAGCGCATTAGCCGAAGCGTTTACTGTACCCCAACTTAGCAAAGCAAATATTAAAATAACGGCTATGGCTTTGGCAAATGCAAATTGCGGCCTGATCAGCCATTCTAACCGGAAATGCGGTCTGCAAACTCTCTCTTTAGGCAAATATTTTCCTGCTTCCATAAGTGCGTTATAAACGGCGTTTCTGCTTGGCTCAGGTTTAGGCGCAGATTCAAGCCTGGAAGCTACCATCAGAAGAGGTTTCAATTCTTTCGCCTGATCAGGATATTTTGTAAGGACATCTTCTAGAGGCACTCCTTTTTTGAGCTCTTCCAGGCAAAGGTCTAAAA